>NZ_JYDG01000129.1:0-35991 GCF_003263545.1 Rahnella sp. AN3-3W3 | reverse complement strand
CTCCCCCCTTCGCAGGGGGAGGAGCAAAAACGCCCATTAAGTTTGCGTTTTGAATTAACTGTAAAAACTCTGCGCCAGTGATCCGAGCAGCAGTTGCCAGCCATCGACCAGGACGAACAGCATCAGCTTGAACGGCAGCGAGATGGTGGCAGGTGGCACCATCATCATCCCGAGGGCCATCAGTACGCTGGCGACCACCAGGTCGATAATCATGAACGGAATGAATACGGTGAAGCCAATCTGGAACGCCGTTTTCAGTTCGCTGGTCACGTAGGCCGGCAGCAAAATACGCATCGGCACCGCTTCCGGACCCGCCAGCGGAGGGATGTTCGCCAGTCGTGCATACAGCGCAAGGTCGCTTTCACGGGTCTGGCGCAGCATAAACTGGCGTAAAGGCTGAGCGCCTTTGTCCATCGCTTCCTGCATGGTGATTTTGTTTTCCGTAAACGGCTGATAGGCATCGCTGTAAATTTTGTCGAATACCGGCGCCATAACGAAAAAGGTCAGAAACAGACCCAGCCCCAGTAATACCTGGTTTGGCGGGGCAGAGGGTGTACCCAGCGCATTGCGCAGCAGGCCGAGCACGATAATGATGCGGGTGAAACTGGTACACATCAGCAGCATTGCCGGTAACAGCGTCAGCGTGGTGATAAATACCAGCGTCTGGATCGGCAGTGACCAGTTTTGTGCACCGTTGGACATCTGCTGGCTGATGATCCCCGGCAGTTGCGCGAATGCGACGGGCTGATTAACAGCAGCAGCGGCAGGCAAAAGGTAAGGGGGGATTTCATTATTTTCTTCACGACGGACAGAGTCATGCCTGCTTTCCCGGACGTTTCAACATTTTCTGCATCAGCTGACGGAAATCAGCGGGTGCGTTATTGGGATGGCCTGAATCCGGCGTCTGTTCAACCGGCGGCGCGCTCAGGGTATGCAGCGGGGTGATGTTTTGCGCGGTCACGCCCAGCACCAGCCAGGTGTTATCGACTTCAACAATCACCACTTTCTCACTGCGTCCGACCTGCACGCTGGCAGTCACTTTCAGCAGCTTGTTATTTTTCGACTGTGGCGCGAAACCGGCGCGCTTCACCACCCAGCCGATAAACAGGATCAGCAACAGAATGCCGCCAAGCACGGAACTGACCTGCGTCAGCACAGAACCGGCGGGCATTGCCTGAGGCGCTGCCTGCGTGGTGGCATGGTTTACCGGGCCGGAAATGTACGGAGAATCCGTCGCGGTATTCTGGCTCATCAGCGGCTCAGACGACGCATACGTTCGGATGGCGTGATGATGTCGGTGATGCGCACGCCGTATTTATCGGCGACCACAACCACTTCACCCTGGGCAATCAGATAGCCGTTGATCAGGATATCCAGCGGCTCTCCGGCCAGACCGTCGAGTGCCACCACCGAACCCTGCGAAAGTCGCAGCAGTTCTTTGATGGTCATTTTGGTGCGACCTAATTCCACGGTCAGTTTCACCGGAATATCGAGGATCATGTCGATATCTTGCAAACTGCCGGTTCCGTCCTGGGCACCCAGCGCGGCGAAAACACCGTCAGTTGACGCTTTCGCGCCGCCCGCAGACTGTTGTTCGTTAAACGCATCAGCCCATAAATCGTCAACGTTATCCGATCCGGCGTCAGACGGTTTATTGGTGTCACTCATGGGGCTGTTCCTCATCTAGAGAATTTAAAATTGGGTTGATCAAATGTTCAACGCGCAGGGCGTATTGTTCGTTTAAGGTGCCATATTGGCTGGTCAGCACGGGCACACCATCGACATGGGCAATCAGACGATCCGGTTTTTCAATCGGCAGAACATCGCCCGGCTGAAGCTTGAGGATCTGCGACAGGCGCAGCGGAATTTCGACGAAATTCGCCACCAGTTCCAGCTCTGATTGCTGAACCTGAGTGACCAGATTTTCGCGCCACTGACTTTCTTCATTACGTGAGTTTTCGACCGGCGGATTGGTCAGTAACTCACGCAAAGGTTCGATCATGCTGAACGGAATACAGATGTTGAAATCACCGCTCAGCGCACCGATCTCCACGTGGAACGGCGTGGTCACCACGATATCGTTCGGGGAAGAGGTGATGTTGGTGAATTTGATCTGCAATTCCGCACGGACATATTCCACGCTCAGCTTGTAAACACCGCTCCAGGCATCTTCGTAGGCATCGAGTGCCAGCGTGAGCATGCGTTTGATGACCCGCTGTTCAGTGTGGGTGAACTCGCGTCCTTCCACTTTTGTCGGAAAACGGCCATCGCCACCGAACAGGTTATCCACCGCGATAAACACCAGGCTTGGCGCAAACACAAACAGAGCGGTGCCACGTAAGGGTTTCAGGTGGATCAGGTTGAGGTTAGTCGGTACCGGCAGGTTGCGGGCAAACTCGTGGTAAGGCTGGATTTTAATCGGCCCTACGGTGATGTCCGGGCTACGGCGTAACAGGTTAAACAGCCCCATACGGAAATGACGGGCAAATCGCTCGTTAATGATTTCCAGCGCCTGCAACCGCTCACGAACAACGCGGCGTTGCGTCGTGGGGTCAAAAGGTTTTACGCCGTCATCAGCCGCGGCGGCCTGTGCGGTTGCCGTATTATCGGGTGCGCTGTCACTGTCACCATTGAGCAGCGCGTCGATCTCGGCCTGTGAAAGAATGCTGTCGCCCATAATTTGTTTATCGCAGTATGAAAGCAGTGAAAAGCACGTCGTTGATCACCTGAGGGGGCTGACCTTTGACCAGTGGCGCATCCAGAACTTGTTTGATGTCCTGAACCAGCTGTTGTTTACCGGCTTCGCTGACTAAATCAGAGGTTTTCTGACGGGACAGGAGCAACAGCAAACGGCTGCGGACTTCAGGCAGATATTCGTTAAGCGTAGCGCGGTTCTTTTCATCCGGCAGACGCAAGGTCAGGCCGATATACAGCACGCGATCCGGGTCGTTATCCGGCGTTTGCAGGTTAACGGTGAAGGTGTCGAGCGCCAGGAAAATAGGGGCCGCAGGCGGTTCATTCTTCTTCGCTTGTGCAGCCTGCGCTGCAGTTACGGGCTGTTTATGCAACATCCACCAGGCGTAACCGGCTGCACCACAGGCTCCGATGGCAATCAGTAACAGCAGAATCATCATTAGCGGGCGCTTTTTCTTACGCGACGCCGAGAGAGCAGAGTCAGACATGGATGAGGCGATTTCCTGTAAGTATGAGCAGAGTTGCGAGGGAACCGCGAAGCTGCTGAGTCAATTCTGACAATGATTATCCCGCTTATCCTGTTGTTCAATAGTCAGAATAGGCGGGAAAAATAAGGTCAGCTCTGCCGTTTGAATTAAGGTCGCACAGGCAGGGCTGAAACATCAGGTAACGATTATGCGAAGATATCCACGCTATTGTTGCCACCTATCCGCTGGGCGATAGACGCCGGAACCGGCAGGGCGTCGCTGGCAGATGTCGTGCCGCCGCCATTAAATGCTGCCCAGCTGGCCGCATTCCCCTGTTGTGAACCGGACTGACCGCTTTGCTGCTGCGCCTGTTGCCACTGCGAACTGTCGCTGCCGACGCTGCTCTGACCGAGGCTGATGCCGTTGTCGGCCAGCGCCGTTTTCAGATCCGGTAACGCGGCTTCAATGGCAGAGCGCACGCCGCTGTGGCCAGAGACAAAGTGCAGCTGCGCCTGATTGTTTTCAATCTTCATGCTGATTTGTATCGAACCTAAATCTTCAGGATGCAGACGAAGTTCAGCGGTTTGTTGTCCCTGACGGTTAAACATCATCACCTGCTGACCGAGCTGCTGCTGCCATTCCGGCGTACCGAGCTGTGCGTTGAGCAGCGGGGGTAGACGGGGCGGTAACCGCGGTGGTGGTGGTCGGCGTGGTGGAAACCGGCGCAGATGAAACGGCAACCGCCGCGGTGTTCAGCTGATTCAGCGACTGCGTGCTGTTATCCAGCGCGCTGCTGTCGTTCTGCTGTAACGCTGCGGCATTGCCGCTGGCGGCGCTCATTGAAGCCAGCGCACTGCTGAAATCAGGTGTATTTGCGGTCGTGGCTTTACTGGCGGCATGTTGTGATGACGCGGTCGTCGTATTCGCAGCAGTGGCAGCTTTCGGATCGGTATCGGTGACGGCAGTTTTACCTTCACCGGTCAGTAAAGAAGACGCGGTCAGACCGGAAAGCAGCGAGCTTTTTTTGTCTGCACTGGTGGCGTCATCGCTGGGGGTCTGCGTTACCACCGCACTGGCGGTTTGCACCTGCTGTGCCGGTTGCTGCTGCGCGGCTAACTGCGCGAACAGCGCCTGCAACGGCAAGGTATTGGCATCGTCAGTTTTGCTGTCTTTGTCTTTATCGCTCAGCCCGGCGTTTTTTACCGCCGATGCATCGCTGCCTTTCAGGCTGCCATTCGGCAATACCTGAATGGCGGCGATCATTTTGCTCAAATCACTTTCATCAAGCATCAGAGTGCCGTCGTTTTCGCCGGTGGTCACCGCCTGAGTCAGCGTGGCTTTATCGACAGTTTCGCCTTTGGCTGAAATCTGCTGACCGAGTTTGGCTAACGTGCTGGTCAGTTTAGGGTCGAGTTTCGAGCCGAGCTGGGTTTCCAGCTGGCTGGCGAAATCGGCCGGCGAAGTTGCCGTGCTATCGCTGATCGCTGATGCGTCAGCCGCAGAAGCGATTGCTGATGATGAACTGCCGGACGCCGCGCTCGCGGTGGTCTTTGCCGTGGTCACGGCAGCAGGCAAAATATTCAGATTCATGATTGTTTCTTCCTGTGTGCGCTGCGCTGGGCGAACTCATCGTTCTGTTTTTGATCGAGCTTGTTTTCCAGAGAACGCTGTTGCTCACTGGCGCGGGATTGCAACGTCTGGTAGGCATTGAGCCGTTGCTGCTTGTCCTGCCACTGGTTTACGGCGGCGTTAAGCCGCTGATCCCACTGCTGTAATTGTTTGCGGTGCTGATCAATCGCCACTTCCAGCGTGCCGATAAACTGCTGGTAGTTCTGCCAGGTATTCGCCGCAATCCCGCCGGTCATGGTGGTATTGAGCTTTTCCCGGTACTCACGCTGATAGTTGAGCAGCATGGTGAGCTGTTCTTCAGCCTGATGATGTGACTGCCTGATTTGCCCCAGATGACTGGTGGCCTGATCCAGCGCTTTTTGCGCCAGAGAACAAAGGGTGATCAATGGTGATGCGTTTTCCATCTGATTTACCTTTATCGGTTAAAAAGTTAGCCCGGGAACAACATATTCAGTTCCAGACAGGCGTCTTCGTAGGTACTGCGTTCCATGATGTCCTGCTGGAGGAAGTTCTCCATTTGCGGATACAGTTTTATCGCGCGGTCGAGCATCGGATCGCTGCCTGCGGCGTAAGCGCCGACGCTGACCAAATCGCGATTGCGCTGGTAGCTGGACAACAGTTGTTTGAAATTACGCACACGCCCGTACTGCGCGTCATCAATCAGCGATGTCATGGCACGGCTGATAGATGCTTCGATATCAATCGCCGGGTAATGTCCCGATTCCGCCAGACGGCGTGATAACACGATGTGCCCGTCAAGAATGGCGCGGGCAGAGTCAGCAATCGGATCCTGCTGGTCGTCGCCTTCGGTCAGTACGGTATAAAACGCGGTGATCGAACCACCGCCGCTGATGCCGTTACCGGCGCGTTCAACCAGCGCAGGCAGTTTGGCAAACACGGAAGGCGGGTAGCCTTTGGTGGCCGGAGGTTCACCGATAGCCAGCGCGATTTCACGTTGCGCCATCGCATAACGAGTCAGGGAATCCATGATCAGCAACACGTGCTGACCGCGGTCACGGAAATCTTCGGCGATACGTGTGGCATACGCCGCACCCTGCATACGCAGAAGAGGGGAAACGTCAGCCGGTGCGGCGATAACCACCGAACGGGCGCGACCTTCGTCACCTAAAATGTTCTCGATAAAATCTTTGACTTCACGGCCACGTTCACCAATCAGCCCGACGACGATCACGTCGGCTTTGGTGTAGCGCGCCATCATGCCGAGCAGCACGGATTTACCGACGCCGGAACCGGCGAACAGACCCATACGCTGACCGCGACCGACGGTGAGCAGGGCGTTAATGGCGCGCACGCCGACGTCCAGCACATCGGTGATCGGTGTACGTTGCAGCGGGTTAAACGGTGGCGTAATCAGTGCGGCACGATAACCGGTGTCCGGCGGCGGCAAACTATCGAGCGGTTTGGCGCTGCCATCCAGCACGCGGCCCAGCAACTGCGGCCCCAGCGGCAGTTGTTTGCCTGCGCTCTGACCATCCGCGGCGATACGGGCATAAACCCGCGCACCTGGCAAAATCCCTTCGACTTCTTCCAGTGGCATCAGGAACAGACTTTGTCCGTTAAAGCCGACCACTTCACTTTCAACTTCCTGCACTGCTGGCCCGTCGTGGCGCTCAATCAGACACGTTGCGCCCAAAGGTAACTGCAGGCCGGTGGCTTCAAGGACCAGACCCGTTGCCCGCGTCAGACGGCCATAACGGCGAACCGACGGCGTGCGGGCCATGCGTTTTTCCGCGTCATCAAGCGTTTTCAGCAGGCGGCTCAGGCGGGCGGTCATCAGAGATCTCCCGGTGCCGCAAGACGGCACAGTTCATGCCAGCGGGTAGCCAGTGACGCGTCCATGTCGCCATCTTCCGCGCTGACTTTGCAGCCACCGCTGTGGATCTGGCTGTCGGCCAGCAAACGCCAGCCGTTCATGCTCAGGCTGGCACCAAGCTGTTGCTCGACGCGCTCGAAATCGGCTGGATTGACACGCAGCTGCGGTTTGCCTTTAAACATCGGCTCCTGCTGGATCAGCTGTTGAATCTGATTAAGCAGGGCAGAACCGTCACAAATCGGTGCCTGACCAATAATCTGTTTGGCAGCGGTCAGCGCCATCTGCATGAGTCGCGAGGCGATCACGCTGTCCAGGGCATCCAGCGTTTGCTGGAAATCCGACACCATATGCTGCCAGTGCTCAGTCAGTACGGCCTGCTGTTGCTGGCCTTCCTGCAAACCCTGTTGCTGTCCGGCTTCCTGACCTTGCTGGAAACCGGCGGCGTAGCCTTGTTTCTGACCGGCTTCCAGACCCTGCTGGAAACCCTGCTGTTCAGCGCGACGTTGCAGATTCAGCAATTCGTTCTGATCGACCTGAAGTTTGGGTTGTCCGTCGTCCGGCTCCTCTTCGCTGTCAGCCAGCAAAGGTTCATCGGGTTTGGTGAAAACAGGGACTGCGAGGTCGCCCGGTCTCCACGGCTGCCACGGCAAGGCATTAATACGTTCGGCGTTGCGCTCTTCAGCGGTTTTCTTTTCCGGCGCAGGTTTGTCGGACATCGGGTTATCAGACATAGGAGTCCTCGCCGCCGCCAACCATCATTTCGCCGGATTCTGCCAGACGACGCACCGTCTGCAGGATAGCTTTCTGTTCGTTCTCGACCAGAGACATACGCATCGGACCGCGGTTCGCCAGGTCGTCGCGCAGGATATCGGCCGCACGCTGGGACATGTTGCGCAGGAACTTGTCGCGCAGCGGCTGTTCCGCCCCTTTCAGTGCCACCAGTAACGATTCGCCTTCGACTTCCTGCAACAGGCGCTGGATACTGCGGTCGTCCACGTCCACCAGATTTTCGAACAGGAACATCTCGTCGATAATTTTCTGTGCCAGCTCGCCGTCGTAACCACGAACGGCTTCGATAACCGCTTCTTCCTGCTGCGTTTTCATCAGGTTGATGATTTCTGCCGCAGTACGAATACCCCCCATCTTCGAACGTTTGAGGTTCTGGCCGTCGAGCAGGTTGTTCAGCACTTCGGTCAGTTCCGCCAGCGCCGCTGGCTGGACACCGCCGAAAGTGGCGATACGCAGCATGACGTCGTTACGCAGACGCTCGTCGAACAGCGCCAGAATATCTGCCGCCTGACCCCGTTTGAGGTGGACAAGGATGGTGGCGATAATCTGCGGATGCTCGTCGCGGATAAGATCGGCAGCCATCAGCGGTTCCATGAAGTTCAGTGTCTCCATGCCGCTGGTGGTTTCGCGCGATTCCAGAATGTCTTCCAGCAGGCTCGACGCACGTTCCTCGCCGAGCGCTTTGGTCAGAACCGCACGCAGGTATTCGCTGGTGTTCACGCTCAGCGCCGCGTACTGCTCGGATTCGTCTTCAAACTCGTTAAGGACTTCCGCCAGTTGCTTGTTAGAAATCTGATGGATGTTGGCCATCGCGCCACTGATTTGCTGGACCTCGCGAGGGGAGAGGTGCTTGAACACCTCAACCGCGCGGTCTTCGCCCAGGGTTATCATTAAAATGGCGCTTTTTTCGGTTCCGGTCATAGTCATGGTTGTTCGGTACTCATCCATTGGCGGATAACCAGGGCGACGATACGAGGATCCTTATCGGCCAGCTCCTGAACACGTTGAGTCTGCACTTCGACGCTGACGCGTTGCTGTGAACGCTTACGTTTCTCCAGCTCGTCGTTGCTGAGTTTGACCGGTTTGCTGCCTTCAGGCTGCGGCAGGGACGCGGCGAGAGCGGCTGCCGCTGCGGCATCTTTCTCTGCCTGCTGTTTGCGCAGCATCGGACGAACCATCTTGCGCCACAGCAGCCAGGCCACAATCAGCACCAGTAACCAGCGACCGGCATTGAGTAACTGATCGAAGAACGCCTGTTGTTTCCAGAATGGCAATTCGCCGGTGTCGTCGGCCGCTTCGTTGAACGGTGTATTCACCACGTTCAGCGTATCGCCGCGTTCCTGCGAGAAGCCCATCGCTTCACGCACCAGATCATCAATTTTCTTCAGCTGATCGTCAGTCAGCGGTTTGGCTTTGCCGTCCGTACCAACCTGATAGTTAACGACGACTGCCGCAGACAGGCGCTGAACGGCACCGGCGCTGTGCTGGGTGTGAGTGATGGTGCGATCCACTTCATAGTTCGTGGTTTCATCACGACGACGGTTAGACGGACCGGAAGAACTGGTATTGCTGGCAGTGTTCTGCGCGTTATTACCGGCCTGATTCTGTGCGCCGTTAGCATTATTAGCCGCTGGCGGATTGGTCACCGGCGCGGTTGCAGCCGGTGCTGGCTGATTGCTCAGCGCGCCCGGCACGCCACCCACAGCAGTTGCGCCAGTCTGATCACTGGTGCTTAACTGACGCGAACGCACTGCTGCTTTATCCGGCGAGCCGTTCGGCTGGTAATTTTCATCCGTCTGTTCGCGGCTGGCGTAATCAATCTGCGCGGTGATTTGTGCGTGAACGTTACCGTTACCGACCACCGGTTGCAGGATGGATTCGATACGACGTTGCAGGCGGCCTTCCACTTCGTTGGCGTATTTCAGCTGGGAAGCATTAAGGTCGCGGCCATTGTTATCGGATTGCGTCAGCAGGTGACCGCTCTGGTCTACCACGGTGACGTTAGCCGGAGGCAATCCTGAAACGCTGCTCGACACCATATAAACGATGGCGTTGATCTGACCGTCATCCAGCGCGCGACCCGGTTGCAGGTTCAGCGTTACGGAAGCGGAAGGATTTTTTTGTTCGCGGACAAACAGGGAAGGCTTAGGAATAGCTAAATGCACACGGGCGCTGGACACCGGACCGAGAGTTTCGATGGTGCGGGAGAGTTCACCTTCCAGTGCGCGTTGGTAATTAATCTGCTCGCTGAACTGACTGATACCAAACTTTTCCTGATCCATCAGTTCAAAACCAACAGCGCCACCTTTTGGCAAACCGGCAGCCGCCAGTTTCAGACGCGTTTCATACACTTTATCAGCAGGAATAAGCAGTGCGCCGCCATTATCAGAAAACTGATAAGGGATATTCATCTGAGTCAGCTGAGTGACGATGGCACCGCCATCCTGGTCACCGAGGTTGCTAAACAACACCTTATAAGTGGGCTGTTTGGCCCACAGCATCATCACAACAACAATAGCCACGGCGGCCGCAGCAGCGATGGCGATAGGAATTTTTGGGTTGGCGCGCAGGCGATTAAGCAACGCAGTAAAACCGCTTCGAGGGGTTTCTGCGCCGGCTATTGCGGAACTCATACAAGATCCCTATTTAGCTGTTGGATGGTGGTGTTCATGTTGTCTCTTAACAAAACAGACTCCCAGGTGGCGCAATCGTTGAAGCGTGACATTTTTCAGTCCTCCGTAAAGGCAGGCCTATTTTCTAGGTGAGCCATTATTTGCCCCTCAAGGCAAAGTTAATGGCCCGATAAGCCATGGTTTTTAGGTTCAATTACCGCGTTTAGGAAAAAACTGATGTGATAGGGTGTCATTCCATGAAATAGGCCATTTGTACCGTGACACCCCGACAGACGGAGAAAACATGTCAATTCAAGGCATTGAGAGCGTTTTACAGCAGATGCAGGCCACTGCCATTCAGGCAGGCGCGGCACGGCAGACCGATACGGCATCAGAAGCGGGTTTCGCCAGCGAATTAAAAGCGGCATTAGGCAAGATCAGCGAAACGCAGAACAACGCGAAACTGGAATCTGAAAAGCTCGAGATGGGCGTTCCCGGCGTCAGCCTGAACGATGTGATGGTCGATCTGCAAAAATCGTCAATTTCACTGCAACTGGGGGTTCAGGTCAGAAACAAACTGGTGGCGGCGTATCAGGATGTGATGAACATGTCGGTGTAAATAAACAGGTTTTCAAATTTCACAATGAAATCAATTAAATTGTACCTGTAATCCGAAGGGGTTAGCGGGGGCAGTTTATTTGTGTTTGGGAATGAAAAGGATTTATTTCCACACAATTTGGTGTTTTTGATTTTTAAAAACAAATGTCTTAAAACCGGTATTAGAAAAACAAGGCGGTAAAACGATTAATAATCGTCCTCAGCGTCTTTAGCCGCTGATTTCATTACTCTCCATGCCACCAGCGCTGCCAGCAGAATAAAGATAACCAGAGAAATAAGTAAAATTGTCAAAGCCCTTATCCTTCAATGTATTTGGAAGGTCGCCGTGGACTGTCGCCATATACTGAAGCGGATTTTCAAACTATAGCGGCAGTTGAAGCACTGCGGCGAAAATGAACATCATTCAGTGAATACAAGAATTGCGGCTCAATACTATTATCGGCACGAAGTAACCACAACGTGAGGGGCAGAGGAGAATTGTTGCAAATTGTTTAGTTACGTTATTATTGCAACGTAATGTGTTGTAAGCGTATTCAAGAAAAAATGTTACCAATGTCACAAAATTGTCCTTTGCATGTGCAGGTTTATTTGCAAGAATCGCAAAAAAAATCGCTTCACCTGCATAAAGCACCTGCTCAAAATGATAATCCGTCCTCCCCGTCACTGGTTCTTGCGTTTGTTCGCCTGGCATGGCTCCGTCCTGCCCAGTATTTTGTTCCGTCTGAGTCTCAATTTGCTGATGTCACTGGCTGCTATCCTCAGTCTGCCCTGGTACGAGACGCTGGGCGTTAAGCTCACGCTGGCGCCTTTCAGCCTGCTCGGGGTGTCTATCGCAATCTTCCTTGGCTTTCGAAACAGCGTGGCCTATTCACGCTATACAGAAGCCCGGCAGCTGTGGGGCGGATTGCTGATTGCCTGTCGTACGTTGCAAAGTCAGGTGATGGCGGTATGTCCGGGTGAGGCGCAGCGTGTGACAGCACTGTTGCTGGCATTTTGTTACAGTCTTAAACATCAGTTGCGCCACAGCGATCCGCGTCCTGATCTGGAACGTTTGCTGGGTGAGGATGCCGAAGACATTCTGTCGCGCCGCGCACAAACCAACATGGTGCAGCTGCGGCTTTCGCAATGGCTGGCCGAACGTCGCCGGACCGGCGAGCTGTCAGATGTCGTGTATGCGCACATGGATACCACACTTTTACAGCTTTCTCAGGTGGTTGGCGGGTGCGAGCGCATTGTCAGTATGCCGATCCCGTTTGCTTACGGTCTGTTGCTGCACCGGACGGTCTATTTATTCTGTAGCCTTTTGCCGTTCGCGTTGGTCGTTGATCTGCATTACATGACGTTGCTGGTGTCGGGCTTTATTTCCTACACCTTCCTGTCGCTGGACACGCTGGCGGAAGAGCTGGAAATGCCATTTGCTTATGCCAATAACCACCTGCCGATGGATGCCATGTGTACCAATATCGAGATTAACTTGCGTGAGATGAACAACCAGACGCAGCTGCCGGATACGCCAGTGCCGGATAAACATTTTCGTCTCAGCTAGATGTGACGGATTGCACGGAATGAACATTATTTGTGCAATGAATGGGCAAAATTCTTAATATTCACAAGACTGTCATAATTACGAAACAAAAGTGAAATAACCTATTGGGGCAAACACAAATCCAATCTGTCCTCACGAGGTATTTATGTCAGTCATTCAGGCCAAATCATTGCACGAAGCCGAAGACCTGCTTAATTCCGGTATAGTGAAAAAAGTCGAACTGGCTTTTAATATTAACAGTGATGAGTTTTTTAAACTCGCGCTGGAATGCGGTGACCGGGGTGCGAAAATCACTAAGGGCAAAGAACACTTTGTTATCACCTTCAAAAAGTGGGTTATTCCTTCTAATGATCTCACGGCAACGAAAAGCAACGTTTTGATGTAATGGCTTTTCGCGTCTCCATAACACTGTCAGAAGGCAGCGTTATGGAGATATTTGTTTTCCTGCCTGTAACGCTTTATGCCACCGCTTTCATCATATAAACACTGAGCGGATCCGGTGCCTGTTGATAATCCCCAAACGCCTGCGTCCGTGAATAACCCAGTTTCTCATACAGGGTAATGGCCTTTTCCTGAAACACGCCCGTTTCCAGAAACAGCTCCCGGTGTCCCAGCGCTTTCAGTTTCTTTTCCATTGCGGCGATCAGCAGTGATGCGATACCTTGCCCGCGAAACAAAGGATTTACATAAACCCGTTTCATCTCAGCCAGCCCCTGTCGGGTAATATACAGGCAGGCGCAACCGGCCCAGTCGTCATCTACCTTCGCCATGAAACAGGTAATTTCACCTTCATCAAGCTCAGTGATGTTAATCCCCTGAAAAGATTCAGGCGGATAAAGCGGGTATTGATACGCGTCCAGCTCTGCAATAAGCCGGGTCAAATGCGGGTGGGTGGCATCGGTTTCAAAAATCTGGGCACTCACAGCGTGGGCTCTCATCGCAACAAAATGGACACGTATTCTTAACCGGAATTACACCAAAAACAAGGGAGCAAATATGGGAACTGTGGCTGAAAGCCTTGCAGACGCAGGAAGAGTGTAAAATTTAATAATGATCTGGAAACGTCTGTCAGAGTTGTCTGATTTTCAACCGCTGCGCTCTTTTTATAGGTTATACCTAATTCATTTCAGTAACATTTATCCAACATGATTAATGTATACAATGAAATAACTCTGTGTGATTAATAGAAGGCGCATGATCACTCAGGGTGCAAAGAAGTAAAATATAAGAAATTGATTCTAAGGATAAAAATATGGCTGTCTATCCTGTTGGCGTTTTTGTCACGCTTACTTTTACACCAGGTTTGTTTGAAGTTGTCGCTGTGCTGGATGAGCTTACGCCAGTGCAATACCAGGTCATGAATGTGGAGACCGGGAATGTGATTCGGGTGAATGAAAACTTCATCCGGGGGATTATAAAACCTTAAACTTCAACGCATTAAGCTTTGAGATCAGAGGCCGGACAGGAAAACTGTCCGGCCTTTCTTATTCATCAGGAAACACGTCTATCTGGAAACACGTCTATCTGAAACTAGTTATCAGGAAACACGGATCCGCGTTCAGGTTAATCAGGCATCAGGTTGTTAAAATCGTCTTCATAGAGGCCACGGCACTCTTGCATAAATTCCGGGTAGCCCAGTTCTGACGTCTGAACTTCGCGGCCCAGGCGTTTTTCCAAATCCTCGTGAAACCACTCAAATTCGCCATGCAGAATGCCGGTAAAACCGGTCAGGATGATGCATTGCTCTGGCGTTAATTTTTTCACGGCCAATCCTTATGATGTTTTGAGCACAATAAATGCTGAAAGAGAGAAGTGCTTCACGCCGGTATCCGGCAGGACGCGGTGACATATTCTATCCTTTAATTAATCTCACTGGAAAACAAGGAGTCACATATGGATCAGGATCTGTTCGAACAGGCACCGTTGCCGTTGCTTACACGTTTTCAGGTCGGCGACCGGGTAAAATTACTCACGTTTCCGGTGGGCGTTCATCCGGCCAGTTATCAGCTTGATGTCGTGATCACCAGCATTCAGGATGGCGAATTTGAGGGGGAAATCCTGCGCATCGCCCCTCTCGGACGGCTGGGACATCATGAAGCGCACTTTACGCTGGGCGGTCACGTCGCTTTCTTTGCCAGGAACATTCAGGGGATGGCAGCTTAAAAGCAAAAACCCCGCGAAACGGGCGGGGTTTAGTGACTTCATCATAATGTGTTGCGGGTTACATCAGGGGCTTGACGTGCTTGGTCAGCGCCTGGTTACTTAATTCATCAGCCTTGATTTTCGAACAATTTCCGCAATAGCCAACGAGATACCAGTTCCCGTCTGCCCCTTTTTCCGGATTCACTTTGTAGCGCTCGTTTTGCTTACCGTAAAATTCGCGCTCTGCGTGCTTTGATGCATCTTCCCAGAAGCACAACGAAAACTGATGGCATTTATCGACATGCCGTTGTCCGTTGCGACTTCCTCCAACCAGTAAATAATGATACTCAGACATGCATGCTCCTTTTCCCAATGTGGGCAATTATCCTGACAACAAGTTTCGAACTCGTTTCACCTGGAAAAACCATCTTAAAGACTGCACAAGAAGCACTGCTAAAAGGGTGCGCTGAGGGCTACCCGTGACACTTTTTTAAATTCCTTAAAATTATAGAGCACGATGGGGGACTGGCTGGTGAAAGCTAAAAATATGTGATGAAAGTCACTTTTTATTTTTCTCTGAGTGTGACATTCCTCTTACAACAAATTGAGTTGTTGTGCTTCATCGCCGTTATCGGGCTTTTTCTGCTTAGGTTTTCGCGGCTTAGCGACGGGAACAGGGCGCTGCATTTCGATATTCAGCCAGTGCATGATTATCGTAACGGTATAATCTTGCTGGGTTTTTGACATTTCGCTATGCGCGGGAATGCCATGCCATTTTTCCAGACATCCCCGGCAGCAGGTGGCGGTCGCGTGTTGCGCGATAAATACCGGATGGCCGCGCATAGGTGTCTGTTTCCCATCATTTTGCGGTTCGGATGGCGCAAGACGGCTGGCAACAAAATCTGCAGCGTGGCGGCTGATGTCTGCCGCGCCTTTATCCTGACAATAAGAATACTCTTTCGGGCCAAGATGAAAGCGCTGGCGGAAGGGCGAGGCTGCCAGGCGCTGAAAAACAGCTTCAGTGGAAAACATTGTCATTTGTCCGTTTAAAATCTACACGCTGAAATAGCGGGTCAAACCTTATCAGCTCAGCCTTTCGCATTGATGCCCACGTGCTAGTCTGGCCTGACTGATTCACTAACCCGGCAGGCTCCCGCGATGGCAGAGAAACATGTTATAGATTTGGTCATGACGGTCAACAAACACGCCGAAGAAACTGCCATGCAACAAATGATGTTGCGCAATTTTATCATCGTGATGTGCCGCAGCATGACCGAAGAGCAAAAAAATCAGGTGAGATGGCAGATGCGTCAGATTCATCAGGTCACAGATGCGGAGTACCGTGACGGGGATGTGCAGTTACTGGAAAAAGCCCGCCGTGACGTAGAAATCATGCTCGAACTGATCAATTAGGTTTCATCTGATGTCCGGGGCCCAGGGCGATGGTCTATCATTAAGTTAATGATAACCAAAGGGAGATAAGTATGGGATTTTGGAGAGTGTTAATCACTATTCTGGTGCCGCCGCTGGGCGTGCTGATAGGTAATGGTTTTGGCGGTGCGTTTCTGCTGAACATCATTCTGACACTGTGTGGTTATCTGCCGGGCTTGATCCACGGCTTTTGGGTTCAGACACGTAAGTAATCGTCAGAACCCTAAAGATACAGCGTTTTGAACGTAACCCGGTTTTGACCCTTACAGGTCAGGCCGGGTTTTCTTTTGGCCAATATCTACAGGCACTATGCATCAGGCACTATGCATCAGAACAGAGAGAACAACATCACCACGGGCAGGCTCATAGGCCAGGTGAAACCGATAATGCCGGAGGTTAACAATCTTATTTTAATCGTGTCACGGCTCACCAGAAGGGTAAACAATACCGCAATACCCAGTCCGCCCCAGTAAATCGTCTTAATAACTTCCCACCAAACGTGCACAACTGACCCCTGAATATGGATAAAAATGACGGCGGGTATGATATTCCGTTAACATCTGGTAATCAATTATTGTGTGATGTTACTCAAGTTTTTGTTGTGTGGTGCTTTGGTGTGAATTGTTATATTTCTTCGGTTGTGCCATGCGTCTGCGCCGAAAGAGGGCGCAAATGTCCGCGAATGGCGGTCGGGGCGAAGCCAAAACGTTTACGAAAACGCTCCGCAAAACGTGAAGCACTTTCATAGCCGACCTGATGGGCAATATGCGAAATCGCCAGATCTGTACATTGCAAAAGCCGCAGGGCATGGGTCATGCGTACATCAATCATCAGATTTCTCAGGACACAATCTTCTGCCGCCAGACGTCTTCGCAGCATCACCTCGTTCATCATCAGATTTTCGGCCACTTCTGCCGCCGTAAATGATTTATGCAGATTATTGATCAGCAGTTCGCGTACCTGTTCTGTGACGGTTTCAGGGTGTTGCAGCGAATAACGCACGCCGAGCTGTGATAACCATAAGAGTTGTTCGATCATGCGGTGGCGGGTAATGGCTGCGGGCAGGCCGTGGTGCCAGAGAATGGCGCTGTGCGTGTCGGTAAAACTTTGTTTAAAGGCGGTGGGAATATGCGGAATAACCTGTAAGTTTTCGACAGAGATAAGCGGCGGACTAAAGCCGGTGGCATGCAGCCCGGCATCGGTGAGTAACTGATGATCCCACGCCATAATGGCGCTGCTGAACGGGCCGTTATCGGAAAGATGGTGTGTCAGGCTCAGGGTTTGTCCGCTGTTAAGAACCAGCATTTCGCCGGATTGCAGCGTAACCTGTTGTTCCTGATAGTTTATTGAAAGACTGCCATTCTGAACAAGGATCAACTGTGGCTTATTAATATAAACATCATGAATAAAAAGTTCACTGTGCTGAATAAGCAGTGAAATAGTTCCTATCCCTGGTGTCACTTTTATTTTACGAACCATGTTGATGATGCCCGAAAAAAGACGACCGCAATTTGTTGCTTGCTGCCTGATATAAAGTTCCCGCTTATGCTGATACAAACAGGCTGCCGGATGGAACGTGTGTCACAAGAGAAGACCAGAGAGTGCCAGCCCTGGCAGCCAGGCGCTCTCTGCCTCTGAAAACTTTTTGTACAAGAAATATTGAAAAGTAAAACCAACTTAACTTTAAATTTTTCAGGGATCAATAATTACTGGCGATCGCCAAATGCGATCGAACGGAGATCAATCTTTCCGTAAGTCATATTTACTTGTTGTTGTTTTGACGACTGCCCGATCAGCTCGGTGAGTTTTTTCATCCGCGCTTGTAATAACGTTTTAACCGTATTTTCATTATCCAGAATGATACGCAAATAACGGCGGATATCATTCTGAACCATGATCGATGTCTGTTCTGACATCGGTAACTTCGTCGTTGCTTCTACTGCTTTCACGTAACCGACTTCGAGCTCGACCAGCTCATCCCATTTCTCTTCATTCGCCAGCCGCAACATCTGCTCGCTTAAAGACAGGATCAGTTGATATTCATTAACCAGATACTGATGTTGATCCATTATATTGGTCCTGCGACGGGTGGTAGTTTGGGCCGATTTGCCGCCAGGCATCGGCGATGTTTTCAAGCAAGGCCAGCACTTCCGTGATGGCCTCTTGATCGTTGTGTAAATTGGCATGTAATAAACGACGGACCATATAGGAATAAAGCGCTTCCAGGTTATCCACTAATTCAGGATCGCCTTTCTCGCGACTTAATCCGGCTTTCAGTCCGCTGTCGATAATATTAATAGCCATAGACAGCGCTTTGCCTTTTTCGGCAATGCTGCCTTGCTGGATAAAAATACGGGCACGGATCAGGGCGCTGCGCGCCCCGTCAAATAACATGGTAACCAGCTGATATGGCGTGGCGCTCATGACGCCACTTTCGAGGCCTACCTGAGCATAGGCCTGAGTTCCTTTAGCGTTATACATAATCTGTTTCCTTACTAGCTTGAACTTGATGAGGACATGGCTTCGAACTGCTGCGTCAGATAAGTCGCGGTGCTGTTGAGCTTCTGAATCGAGACATCAAGTGCCGTGAATTGCGTTTTGTAACGGGCGATGGTGTCGTTAATGCTGGTGTTCACCTTGTTGTACTGCTCGGTGAGGCTTTTCAGCGTGGTGTTCACGGCTGTCTGAGCGTTAGCAATCGTACCGGTGCTGGTATTCAGGAACCCGCCGTTCAGGTTGCTGATATTGGTCATCACACCAGTCGTTTTGCCATCACCGACCATCATGGTCTGCACGGCGTTCGGATTATTGGTCAGCGCGGTGCTCAGTTTAGTGCTGTCAATTTCCAGCTTACCGGTGTCCGGATCAGTGGTGATCCCGATACTTTGCAATGAGCTGACCGTGCCAGAACCTGAAACGCCGGTGATGGCTGTTTTCAGACGGGTCTGGATAGTGCGCAGCGCGCTGTCACCGAGTAATGCACCGTTGGTACTGTCAGCGGTATCGGTATTCGTCGCGGTTGCCGTGAATTTGGTCAGGCTGGAGAACGTATCCTGTAATGAGTTATAGGCATCAACGAATGTCTTAATTGCTGATGTTGCAGTGCTAGTGTTTTTAACAACGGTTAAGGTTGCAGCAGTTGATGTCGTGTCGGTGAGATTTAAAGTAATCCCGTCCTGCGCATCACTAATAGTGTTGCTCTGGCGTTCCAGGTCGATGCCATTAAAGGTCAGTTTGGCATTGGCGGCAGTCGCGTTTTGAGTCATCGCACCGGTGCCGGTAGATGAGTCATAACCAATAATATTATTCAGCTGGTCATCAC
Organism: Rahnella sp. AN3-3W3; assembly: GCF_003263545.1. Taxonomy (NCBI): domain Bacteria; kingdom Pseudomonadati; phylum Pseudomonadota; class Gammaproteobacteria; order Enterobacterales; family Yersiniaceae; genus Rahnella; species Rahnella sp. AN3-3W3. The sequence goes on along the minus strand of NZ_JYDG01000129.1, from coordinate 16,907 downwards.
CGGTGACGCTCACGGTCATTTCTGAATCAGTACCGGTATTGTTGGCGCTCAGCACCAGCTTATAACTGCTGTCATCCACTTTAACGATACTGGCGGTGACGCCGCCGCCCGCTTTATTAATGGCATCACGAACGCCGGTCAGTGACGTCTGATCATCGGTCAGTTTGATGCTCAGCGGGGTACTGCCGTCGCCCTGGCTGATAGTCAGGGTGCGGGTGTTATCAGTGGTCGTCGCACCCAGCGCGGTTTTATTACTTGATTGCGTCGCTGAAACTAAAGACTGCGCAGACGCCAGCTGTGTGACGGAAACAGAATATTTACCCGCCGCCGCGCCGGTGCTGGTGGACACACTGAATGCTGACGTGTTGTTCGACGAGGCGGTGGTGGCACCGTAAGTATTGGTTGATGACAATGCGGTCGCTGCATCGGAAAACGTCTGCAATGCACTTTGCAGCGTGCCGTAGGCCGTCAGTTTTGCGCTGTAGCTGGTCTGTGCCGTGGTGATCGGCGTTAAACGCGCCTTTTCTGCGGTGGTCAGGTTATCCAGCAGGTCTGAAAGCTGTAAACCTGAACCGATGCCTAATGACGAGATAGTGCCTGAAGTGGCCATAATTATCCTTTACAGTTTGTTTGCCCTGAGTACTTGAATTTACAGTCGCCTTTACGTCGCGGGTTCATCTGTCTGACTAACGGATGTTAGTTGACGGACTCACTTCTTCGCCGCTAACTGCAACACCAATGACCTGAGGTATAAAAGAGTCTTTAAGCCCTATCGGCACGACGGAGAAAAAGTTTAATGGAATGCAACAAAAAGTAATGGCGTGAATAGGCGGTATAAGGAAGGGTAATTCTCAAAGTAAGAAATCGATCTTTTTTGAGAAATAATTCTAAAGGTTGCGGGTGTAGCGCCGATACAAGTTTGGACGGTGATGAACGCCGTGGGCAATAAGCCCGAACCCTTAACCAGATTTGAAGGAATACACTCATGGCTCAAGTTATCAATACCAACACGCTGTCTCTGATGACTCAGAACAACCTGAACAAATCCCAGTCCGCACTGAGCACCGCTATCGAGCGTCTGTCCTCCGGTCTGCGTATCAACAGCGCAAAAGACGATGCTGCTGGTCAGGCGATTGCTAACCGCTTCACTTCAAACATCAACGGTCTGACTCAGGCTTCACGTAACGCCAACGACGGTATCTCTGTTGCGCAGACCACTGAAGGCTCACTGAGCGAAATCAACAACAACTTACAGCGTATCCGTGAGCTGTCAGTTCAGGCTGCCAACGGCACCAACTCATCTTCTGACCTGACCTCAATCCAGGACGAAATCACTTCACGTCTGAATGAAATCGACCGCGTATCGGGCCAGACTCAGTTCAACGGCGTGAACGTACTGGCTTCTAACCAGACGATGAAAATTCAGGTTGGCGCTAACGATGGTCAGACTATCTCCATTGACCTGCAGAAAATTGACTCTACCACTCTGGGTCTGAACGGTTTCTCTGTTTCTGGTAATGCATTAAAAACTAGCGATGCTATTACCCAAATTCCTGGCGCAGCAGCTACTGATGCACCAGTTGCCATTAAATTCGGCGCAGCCGATGCAGCGGCTACCCCGCCAGTGTCTCAGGCTGATGCGACTGCAGCTATGGCTAAACAGTTGGGTGTGTCTGATGCATCACAGATGTCATTGCGCAATGTGCTGAACAAAGATGGCACAGCATCTGCTAACTATGTTGTTCAGGTAGGCAAGGACAACTATGCGGCTTCACTCGCTACTGATGGTACAGTCACACTGAACACCACTGACGTAACCTATTCAGACCAAGCGAATGGTGTATCAACTGCAACCCAATCTAAGCAACTGATAAAAGTAGGTACTGACGCTAATGGTGCAGCAGCAGGCTATGTAACCATTCAGGGTAAAAATTACACTGCAGGCAGCACAGGTACTGATGTTTTAGCTAACAGTGGAACATCCACTCCTACATCTGCCGTAGCGACTACTTTAGCATTAAGCGCAGGAACAACTGATGCGACGGATCCTACCAAATCCTTTGCAGCAACGGCTCAGTTCACTGGTGCCTCAACTAACGATCCGCTGGCTGCCATCGACGCTGCAATCGCTAAAGTTGACACCTTCCGTTCTTCACTGGGTGCGGTTCAGAACCGTTTCGATTCTGCAATCACTAACCTGGACAACACAACTACCAACCTGTCTTCTGCACAGAGCCGTATTCAGGATGCTGACTACGCAACAGAAGTTTCAGCAATGTCTAAAGCACAGATCCTGCAGCAGGCTGGTACTTCAGTATTGTCTAAAGCTAACCAGGTTCCTCAGTCTGTTCTGTCCCTGCTGCAATAATTGTCTTCGCAGACAAATTACGCAGTCCGGTCATAAACAGCTTAAACCCCGCTTCGGCGGGGTTTTTTTTAACTAAAATTTACGATTCTCTGGGATAAATGAAAACCATTCGCTGGTATAATTTAGGATAATCTTTATGTTATGGTTGATTTTTATACCATCGTTCGCACGTCGTGATGGGCAGTCAAAAACAGAATGTGCGAGACATAATCAAAATAACCGCGCTTTTCTGGCCTTATTCAGCCGATTGAACAGCAAATAGCACTGGCACAATGATACTGACCCTCAATTTGCCAGGTTACGACAGTGAGCGATCTGTATACCGCCGACGGCGTGATAGACAAAAATTCTTTGTGGCAGCGCTATGTTCCGCTCGTGCGCCATGAAGCCCTGCGTTTGCAGGTGCGGCTTCCCGCCAGCGTAGAGCTTGATGATCTACTGCAAGCGGGAGGGATCGGCCTGTTAAATGCGGTTGAGCGTTTTGATGCGATGCAGGGAACGGCGTTTACTACGTATGCCGTCCAGCGTATCCGCGGTGCGATGCTTGATGAGTTGCGCAGCCGCGACTGGGTACCACGCAGCGTCAGACGTAACGCGCGCGAAGTGTCTCAGGCGATGCATAGCGCAGAACAAAAATTAGGGCGACCACCGAGTGAAGGAGAGGTGGCGCAGACGCTGGATATTCCCATTGAGGAATACCGGCAAATATTAATGGACACGAACAGCAGCCAGTTGTTTTCATATGACGAGTGGCGTGAAGAGCACGGCGATACTGCCGAGGCATTGATGGAAGGGCACGAAGAGGCCAACCCGTTACATCATCTGTTGGAGGGCAATTTGCGCCACCGGGTGATGGAAGCTATCGATGCGTTACCAGAACGGGAAAAGATGGTACTTACGCTTTACTACCAGGAAGAGTTGAATTTAAAAGAGATCGGGGCGGTGCTGGATGTCGGGGAATCCCGGGTAAGCCAGCTCCACAGTCAGGCGATTAAGCGCTTGCGCACACGTCTGGCAAACGACCATTGATCCGCTTTTTCCTGGCCGGTTATACATTTTATATCCCTTATCAGGAATAAATTTATGCCAGCGGGAATCAAAACAAGGCCTTTAAGCCGTTATCTTAAAGATTTTAAACACAGTCAGACTCACTGCTCACAGTGTGCAAAAGAACTCGACAGGATGGCCTTGGTGTTTCGCGGGCAAATCATCAATAAAGAGGCCATCGCCAAGATGGACCAGCCTATTGATGATGACGTGTGGCACAACCTGTCGCAGGAACTGACCGCACTGTGTCGTTTTTGCAGTGAGATAAGCTGTAACAGCCATTCGTCTTATTTCGACATTATGGCGTTTAAGCAATATCTGTTCGAACAGACTGAGATGAATCACAGCACGGTGCGCGAGTACGTTGTCCGCCTCCGCCGTCTGGATGAAATCCTCTCTGCCAATAACTATCCTCTGGATAAACTTTCCGGAGACAGTATCCACCAGCGGATCATCAGTGATTTGCCGGTGGCGGGACACGATAACTACCGTATTGCCCTGCGCAAATACGACCAGTATCTGGCCTGGCAGAAATCTGCATAACGCACCACACAAACAGGCTCCTGCGGGGGCCTGTTTTTTTGTCTTGCATCCCGCTCTGCGCAAAGTATAAATTCTTCATATACTGACTTTATTACCATTCTCCAGACTCTACCCAACTTAGACTATAACGACTTCGCACGGCGACACGTCTGTGCGTCAGGGGAACATTGTGCCTGCTAAAATTTCTTTGCTTAAAACCCGGCTGGAAGCCTTTGACCGTCTCGAACTCTTAAGCAGCCCGACGCCGCTGGAGAAACTTCATCGTCTCTCGGAATTCACCGGACGCGACATTTACATTAAGCGCGACGACATCACCCCGCTGGCGCTGGGTGGCAACAAGCTGCGTAAGCTGGAATATCTGGCGGCAGCCGCGCTGGCAGAGGGCGCGGATACTCTGGTGACCGCCGGGGCTATTCAGTCTAACCATGTGCGTCAGACGGCAGCCGTGGCGGCCAGGCTGGGTCTGAAATGCGTGGCGCTGCTGGAAAACCCCATCGGCACCACCGAAGCCAATTATCTGACTAACGGTAACCGTCTGCTGCTGGATTTATTTAATGTGGAAGTGGTGATGTGTGACGCGCTGCTTGATCCGATGGCGCAGCTGGCAGAACAGGCTGAACGTCTGGAAGCGCAGGGGTTCCGTCCGTACGTTGTGCCGGTCGGCGGCTCGAATGCGCTCGGTGCGCTGGGCTATGTGCAATGCGCACTGGAAATCGCCGAGCAGTCTTCGGCCAATTTTGTTGATTTCAGCGCCGTCGTGGTGGCTTCCGGCAGTGCGGGAACGCACGCCGGGCTGGCGGTGGCATTGCATCATCTGATGCCAGACACGCAACTGATTGGCGTGACGGTGTCACGCAGTGCGCAGGATCAGCGTCCAAAAGTGGAAGCCATTGCCCGTGAAGTGGCAACATCGCTTCAGTTTGATGACAACGCGCCGCCGGTTATTTTGTGGGATGAGTATTTTGCTCCGCGCTACGGTGAGCCGAACGAGGCCGGTATGGCAGCAGTAAAACTGCTTGCAGAGCAGGAAGCCATGCTGCTGGATCCGGTGTATACCGGCAAAGCGATGGCCGGATTGCTCGACGGAATCGAGCGGGGTTTGTTCCCGGATGAAGGCCCGATCCTGTTCATTCACACGGGTGGCGCACCGGCACTGTTTGCGTATCATCCGCAAGTTTGATCGCCTAAAATGCGCTTATGCTTTTTTGAGCTAAGATTATAGAATTATATTCCTGATAACTGATGCGACCGGTGCTACTGTGCGCAAATCAGTAAGGCATATAACTTTTTATAATGAACAATAATTGAGGTGAATATGGGTTTTTCAGCGTTACGTCGTCGTTTAGTCCTCGGGGCAGTGGCCGTGACATTATCCACCGGGCTTATCAGCAACAGCTTTGCGGATGAAGGTTTACTGAAGAAAGTCAAAGATCGCGGCACATTGATCGTCGGTCTTGAAGGCACGTATCCTCCGTTCAGTTTCCAGGGTGAAGACGGCAAACTGACCGGCTTTGAAGTGGATTTCGCTGATGCGCTGGCACAGCACATGGGCGTGAAAGCTAAACTGCAACCGACCAAGTGGGACGGTATGCTGGCTTCACTGGAATCCAGGCGTATTGATGTGGTTATCAACCAGGTGACCATTTCTCCTGAGCGCCAGAAAAAATACGATTTCTCTACGCCATACACCGTGTCCGGTATTCAGGCGCTGGTGAAGAAGGGCGCAGAAAGCTCGATTACCAAACCTGAAGATCTGAAAGGCAAAAAAGTCGGCGTGGGTCTGGGTACTAACTACGAACAATGGCTGCGTGCGAACGTGCCAGGTGTTGATGTCCGTACTTATGATGATGACCCGACTAAATATCAGGATCTGCGCGTAGGCCGTATCAATGCGATTCTGGTTGACCGTCTGGCGGCACTGGATCTGGTGAAGAAAACCGGTGATACCCTGGCTGTTGCAGGCGCACCGTTCTCCCGTCAGGAATCCGGCGTAGCAATCCGTAAGGACAACCCTGAACTGCTGGCGGCGATCAACACGGCGATTGCTGAAATGCAGAAAGACGGTTCACTCGCGAAGATCTCTGAAAAGTGGTTTGGTGCCGACGTGACGAAGTAATGCTCGTCATAACTGAACTTGCCCCGGCGTTAGCTGCGCTTGCTCGCCCGAATCACTTACCTGTGTAAGCTCATCGGGACTCGCGCACTTGCTGCCTTGATGCAAGTTCATTTATTTAGAGCATATGTGAATATCTCAAAGATCCAGAAAATCTAAAGGTCTTAGATGCAAGAAAGTATTCAACTGGTGCTGGATTCAGCACCATTTTTATTGAAAGGTACCCTGTTTACCCTTCAGCTCAGTCTGGGCGGAATGGTCTTCGGGTTGATTCTGGGCTTCATCCTGGCGCTGATGCGCCTTTCGCATTTCTGGCCGCTGTCGTGGATATCGCGTTTTTACGTGTCCGTATTCCGTGGCACGCCGCTGATTGCTCAGCTGTTCATGATTTATTACGGCCTGCCGCAGTTCGGCATCGAGCTGGATCCTATTCCGGCGGCGATGATTGGCCTGTCTTTAAACACCGCGGCTTACACCTCTGAAACCCTGCGTGCGGCGATTTCGTCGATTGAAAAAGGGCAGTGGGAAGCGGCGGCAAGTATTGGTATGAGTCCGTGGCAGACGCTGCGACGCGTGATTTTACCGCAGGCCGCGCGCACGGCGCTTCCGCCGCTCGGTAACAGCTTTATCGGTCTGGTGAAAGATACTTCGCTGGCCGCCACCATTCAGGTGCCGGAACTGTTCCGTCAGGCGCAGCTGGTTACTTCGCGCACGCTGGAAGTGTTCACCATGTATCTGGCCGCCTCCGTTATCTACTGGGTGCTGGCGACCGTTTTATCTTTCCTGCAAAACCGTCTGGAAGACCGCGTTAACCGTCAGGATCAGGAGCCTTCATGAGTACTATCGACGTAAAGCGACTGACTAAAAAGTTCAACAAGCAGACGGTGTTACACGGTATTGATTTGCAGGTGAATGCCGGAGAAGTCGTGGCGATTATCGGGCCGAGCGGTTCCGGTAAAACCACGTTACTGCGCAGTATTAATCTGCTGGAAGAGCCGGATGGCGGCACCATCAAAGTCGGCAATATCGAAATTGATGCCAGTAAGCCAATCAGCAAGCAAAAAGATAAAGTGCGCGAACTGCGCAAACAGGTCGGTTTTGTCTTCCAGAACTTTAATCTGTTCCCGCACCGCTCTGTGCTGGAAAACATCATTGAAGGGCCGGTGATTGTGAAGGGCGAGCCGAAAGAAAAGGCCATCGCCACCGCGCGTCAGTTGCTGGAAAAGGTCGGATTAAACGGCAAAGAAAACGCCTATCCGCGACGCCTTTCCGGCGGTCAGCAGCAGCGTGTGGCTATTGCCCGCGCACTGGCGATGAACCCGGAAGTGATTTTGTTCGATGAACCGACCTCAGCGCTGGATCCGGAGCTGGTCGGCGAAGTGCTTAACACTATCCGCGCACTGGCGCTTGAGCACCGAACCATGGTGATCGTGACGCATGAAATGAGCTTTGCCCGCGATGTCGCGGACCGGGCGATCTTTATGGATCAGGGCCGGATCGTGGAGCAGGGACCCGCGAAAGAGCTGTTCTCGAATCCGCAACACGCCCGCACAAAACAGTTCCTCGAGAAGTTTTTGGCTCACTAAAAAGCCTGGTCTGCTCCTTCCCCTGCGCAGGGGAGGAGTACGGCAAACCTAAAAGAGTTATTCGTTCCCCTTGTTCTCACGATGAGATCTTATGACGCTGAAAGCCCTAAATCCTGAATACCTGCAAAAGAGCGATCTGATAAATCTGCTGATTGCCATTCCCGCCGGGATTGTCGCCGCGCTGGTGACGATTGCATTTCGCGGGGCCATTTCGGGTGTGAACGGCCTGATGTTCACGGACGGCAGTGACATCACCAAAGCTTTCAACGAATACCCGAAACTCATCTGGCCGCTGATCACCACCGCCGGTGGCGTGATTGCCGGTTTCATCCTGATCCTGGCGCTGCGTTACGAAAACAAACACGGCAAGATGCCCGATTATCTGGATGTGATTGATCAGCGTTTGCCGGGCATTCCGGTAGTCAGCACCGTGCTGCGCGGGTTGTCGTCACTGGCCAGTATTGCCAGCGGCGGTTCAATTGGTCGGGAAGGGGCGATGGTGCAGCTTTCGGCATTGAGCGGCAGTCTGCTCGGGCGCTTTTCACGTTTTAAAGGCGTCCATCAGTCGGATATTATCGCGATGGCCGCGGCTGGCGGGCTGGCGGCGGTGTATCACGCCCCGTTTGCCGGTGCGCTGTTTGTGGCAGAAATCGCCTTCGGCGTGACCGCCGTGCAGCGGCTGATCCCGCTGTTCATTTCGGCCTCGGTCGCAGTGCTTACCGTGCGTTCCCTGACGGATTATGCGCCGCTCTATCTTTATTCCTCGGTCTCTTTCAGTCCGTCTCCCGGCGCGATTTTAACCGTGCTGATTATCGGCGTGGCGACGGGGATTCTCGGGCCGTTGTTTATCTCGTCTATTGATAAAGTCCGTCAGTGGATGAAACCCATTTCTCATCCCGCGCTGCGTCTCGGGCTGGGCGGACTGGGTGTCGGGCTGGTGGCGATGATTTCGCCGCTGGTGCTCGGTAACGGTTTTGAAGTCATCGATTTAATTCTTAACAATGGCGACTTACAGACGTCGTTGCTGGTGCTGCTGATCCTGAAAATTGTCGCGACGGCGATCACCATCGGTTCCGGTGCGGTGGGCGGATTGTTTACGCCATCGTTACTGATTGGTGCGGCGGGCGGGGCGCTGGTCTGTACTTTCCTGCAATGGCTGGGATTTGATCCCGGTCCGGTCGGACTTTACGCCGCCATTGGCATGAGTGCGCTGCTGGCGGCGACCAGTCACGCGCCACTGATGTCGATTATGATGGCGTTCGAGATGACCCTCAACAGTTCGCTGCTGTTCCCGCTGATGCTGGCGACGGCGATCTCTTATGTGGTGGCTTCCCGTCTTAAAGTTGGCGGAACCTATCCGGTGCTGACACGGCATAATGCGCGGTTTGCGGCGAAAAATGCCTTTGAATACAGCACGGTGGCCTCGCTGATTTCACCCTGTTCGAAAATGTACGTTGACGCTTCGCTGTCTGAAGTGGTCAGCGAAGGGCTGAAACAGCGCACGCGTTATGTGTATGTGGTGGATCGGGAAGAGCGTTTTCTCGGCGTGGTGCCGACTAACGTGGTGGCCGCCGGTCTTATCGATGGCAGCGTGAAATCCGACAGCCCGATGGACTCGTTTATCGAGCAGGAGTTCACCACGATTTTCCAGCAAGCCAGCTACGAGCAGGCATGGGCGATGTTCAGCAACTCGCCGCTCGAACGTCTGCCGGTGCTGGAAAATGCCGAATCGCGGCGGTTACTGGGCGTGATCACTAAAGCCTCACTGCTGAATAAAGCCAAAGATTTCCTCTGACTTACAGCCGGTTTTCTCAAAGAAAAACCGGCTGCTTTCTGAAATACCCCTCATTTTCCATATCCTTTCTTCCTGCGTTAAATGCCTTACCCGTTTTAAAATTAAATACTGTAAATCAATAAGATAGAAATCCCCTCGCTAATACCTCTTTGGGGGTATCTGGCGTTATGTAAAAAAATACACGACGGAGCGGCCTTGATCGCAATCAAGTAGACGCGCGTGTGGGATGAATACCCTGAGGCCAAATTGAGCAATGAAGTTGTATTCCCCGCCATTCACATAATGACAAAGCGCAAATAAGCCTTTGCACAGGAGAGTTCCGGATGAGCAAGTTTCTTGACCGGTTTCGCTATTTCAAACAGCTAGCTGAACCTTTCGCTGACGGCCACGGCCAGACGCTGGATACCAATCGTGACTGGGAAGACGGCTACCGCAGCCGCTGGCAGCACGACAAAGTGGTGCGATCCACACACGGTGTGAACTGCACCGGTTCATGCAGCTGGAAGATTTACGTTAAAAACGGTCTGGTCACCTGGGAAACCCAGCAGACCGATTATCCGCGCACCCGTCCGGATCTGCCGAACCACGAACCGCGTGGCTGCCCGCGTGGTGCCAGCTATTCCTGGTATCTCTACAGCGCAAACCGTCTGAAATATCCCCTGATGCGCAAAAAGCTGATCCAGTTATGGCGTGAAGCCAAGCTAAAACACAGCGATCCGGTGGATGCCTGGGGCTCGATCATTAATCAGCCGGCAAAGGCCAAAGAATATAAAGCCGCACGCGGTCGCGGTGGTTTTGTGCGTTCAAGCTGGCAGGAAGTGAATGAGCTGATTGCCGCGTCCAACGTTTATACCGCCAAGACTTTCGGTCCGGACCGCATTATCGGTTTCTCGCCAATCCCGGCGATGTCGATGGTGTCTTACGCATCCGGCGCTCGTTATCTGTCGCTGATCGGCGGCGTGTGTCTGAGCTTCTACGACTGGTACTGCGATTTGCCACCGGCTTCTCCGCAAACCTGGGGCGAGCAGACCGACGTGCCGGAATCGGCTGACTGGTACAACTCTTCCTATATTATCGCCTGGGGTTCTAACGTTCCGCAGACCCGTACGCCGGATGCTCACTTCTTTACCGAAGTGCGTTACAAAGGCACCAAAACGGTGGCCATTACGCCGGATTACGCCGAAATCGCTAAGATTTGCGACCAGTGGCTGGCACCGAAACAAGGCACCGACAGCGCGCTGGCGCTGGCAATGGGTCATGTGATCCTTAAATCCTTCCATATTGATAATCCAAGCCAGTACTTCACTGATTACGTGCGTCGCTATACCGACATGCCGATGCTGGTGATGCTGGAACCACGCGAAGACGGTTCCTATGCCGCAGGCCGTATGCTGCGTGCGTCTGATCTGGTGGACAATCTTGGTCAGGAAAATAACCCGCAGTGGAAAACCATCGCCTTTGACGAAAACACCGGCGAGCTGGTTTCACCGTTAGGTTCTATCGGTTACCGCTGGGGCGAAAAAGGCCAGTGGAACCTGGAATCCCGCGAAGGGAAAGAACATAAAGACGTCAGCCTGAAGCTGAGCCTGCTCGACGATCACGACGAAGTGGTCAGCGTGGGTTATCCGTACTTCGGCGGCGCGGTCAGCGAGCATTTCAACAGCGTCGCGCTGGATGAAATCCTGATGCACAAACTGCCGGTCAAACGCCTGCAACTGGCAGATGGCAGCACCGGTCTGGTGGCAAGCGTTTACGACCTGACGCTGGCGAACTACGGCATTGAACGCGGCCTGAACGATGAAAACTGCGCGCAAAGCTATGATGAAATCAAAGCCTACACGCCAGCCTGGGCCGAGAAAATTACCGGTGTTTCTCAGCAGAACATTGAGCGCATCGCCCACGAATTTGCCGATAACGCCAACAAAACCCACGGTCGTTCGATGATCATCGTCGGTGCCGGGATGAACCACTGGTATCACCTCGACATGAACTACCGCGGTTTGATCAACATGCTGATCTTCTGCGGTTGTGTTGGTCAGAGCGGTGGCGGCTGGGCACACTACGTCGGACAGGAAAAACTGCGTCCGCAAACCGGCTGGCAGCCGCTGGCGTTTGGCCTCGACTGGCAGCGTCCGCCACGCCAGATGAACAGCACGTCGTTCTTCTATAACCATTCCAGCCAGTGGCGTTACGAAACCGTCGCGCCGCAGGAACTGTTGTCTCCGCTGGCAGATAAATCCAAATTTACCGGCAGCATGATCGACTATAACGTGCGCGCCGAGCGTATGGGCTGGTTGCCGTCTGCGCCACAGCTGAGCGTTAACCCGCTGCGCATCGCGGAACAGGCGAAAGCCGCCGGTTTATCGCCGGCTGATTTCACCGTGGCAGCGCTGAAAGAAGGCAGTGTGCGCTTTGCTTCTGAACAGCCGGACAATCCGCAGAACTTCCCGCGCAACCTGTTCGTCTGGCGCTCCAACCTGCTGGGTTCCTCCGGTAAGGGCCATGAGTACATGCTGAAATATCTGCTGGGTACTGAACACGGTATTCAGGGTGATGATTTAGGCATTCAGGGCGGTGTGATGCCGGAAGAAGTCGAATGGCAGGCGCAGGGTGGCGAAGGCAAACTGGATCTGGTGGTGACGCTTGATTTCCGTATGTCCAGCACCTGTCTGTATTCCGACATCGTTCTGCCAACCGCGACCTGGTATGAAAAAGACGACATGAATACCTCGGATATGCATCCGTTTATTCATCCGCTGTCAGCGGCTGTGGATCCTGCCTGGGATTCGAAAAGCGACTGGGAAATCTACAAAGGCATCGCCAAAGAATTCTCCCGCGTCTGCGTCGGCCATCTGGGTGTGGAAACCGATGTGGTGACGCTGCCTATCCAGCACGATTCTGCCGCTGAACTGGCGCAGCCGTTTGGCGTGGAAGACTGGAAAAAAGGGGAATGTGACCTGATCCCGGGGCGTACCGCACCGCATCTGATGGCCGTTGAACGCGATTATCCGAATACTTACGAGCGCTTCACGTCGGTCGGTCCGTTGCTGGAAAAACTCGGTAACGGCGGTAAAGGCATCAGCTGGAATACCGACAGCGAAGTCGATTTACTGAAAAAACTGAATTACACCAAAGCGGATGGCACCGCCAAAGGCCAGCCGATGATTAACTCCGCGATAGATGCGGCAGAAGTCATCCTGACGCTGGCACCGGAAACCAACGGTCAGGTGGCAGTGAAAGCCTGGGCGGCGCTGAGCGAAAATACCGGCCGCGACCATACGCATCTGGCGCTGAATAAAGAAGACGAGAAAATCCGCTTCCGCGATATTCAGGCGCAGCCGCGCAAAATCATCTCGAGTCCGACGTGGTCGGGTCTGGAAGATGAACACGTTTCTTACAACGCCTGTTACACCAACGTGCATGAGCTGATCCCGTGGCGCACGCTGTCCGGCCGTCAGCAGATTTATCAGGATCACGCGTGGATGCGTGCGTTCGGTGAAAGCCTGCTGGTGTACCGTCCGCCAATCGACACCCGCGCGGCGCAACCGTTGCTGAATGCGAAACCGAACGGTAATCCGGAAATGGCGCTGAACTTCCTGACGCCGCACCAGAAATGGGGCATTCACTCCACCTACAGCGACAACCTGCTGATGCTGACCTTAGGTCGCGGCGGCCCGATTGTCTGGCTGAGTGAAGACGATGCGACAAAACTGGGTATCGAAGATAACGACTGGATCGAAGCGTTCAACGCCAACGGTTCACTGAGCGCCCGTGCGGTGGTCAGCCAGCGCGTTCCGGCGGGGATGACCATGATGTATCACGCGCAGGAACGCATCGTGAATATTCCAGGCTCTGAAATCAGCCAGCAGCGCGGCGGTATTCACAACTCCGTTACCCGCGTTTGCCCGAAACCGACTCACATGATCGGCGGCTATGCGCAGCTGGCATACGGTTTTAACTACTACGGCACGGTCGGTTCTAACCGCGATGAATTCGTGATTGTGCGCAAAATGAACCGCATCGACTGGTTAGACGATGAAGGCAATGACTACGTGCAGGACGCCGTGCAACAGGAGAAAGCCAAATGAAAATTCGTTCACAAGTCGGCATGGTGCTGAATCTCGACAAATGCATTGGCTGCCACACCTGTTCCGTGACCTGTAAAAACGTCTGGACCAGCCGCGAAGGGATGGAATACGCGTGGTTCAATAACGTGGAAACCAAACCGGGTCTGGGTTATCCGCACGACTGGGAAAACCAGGAAAAATGGAAGGGCGGCTGGATCCGCAAAATCAACGGCAAACTGCAGCCGCGTATGGGCAACAAAGCCAACCTGCTGCATAAAATCTTCGCCAACCCGCATATGCCGGAAATCGATGATTATTACGAGCCGTTTGATTTTGATTATCAGCATCTGCACACCGCAAAAGACAGTAAACATCAGCCGGTAGCCCGTCCGCGTTCACTGCTGACTGGCAAACGCATGAAGAAAATTACCGGCGGCCCGAACTGGGAAGACGATCTGGGCACCGAGTTCAGCAAACGTTCTGCCGATCAGAACTTCGCCAATATGCAGAAAGAAATGTACGGCGAGTTCGAAAATACCTTTATGGCGTACCTGCCGCGTCTGTGCGAACACTGCCTGAACCCGGCGTGTGTGGCGACCTGTCCGAGCGGTGCGATTTATAAGCGCGGCGAAGACGGCATCGTGCTGATTGACCAGGACAAATGCCGCGGCTGGCGCATGTGCCTGACCGGCTGTCCGTACAAAAAAATCTACTTCAACTGGAAAAGCGGCAAGTCAGAAAAATGTATTTTCTGTTATCCGCGTATCGAAGCGGGCCAGCCAACGGTCTGTTCCGAAACCTGCGTTGGCCGTATTCGCTATCTCGGCGTGGTGTTGTATGACGCCGACCGTATTGCCGAAGCCGCGTCAGTTGAGAACGATAAAGATCTCTACGAAAGCCAGATGAGCATCTTCCTCGATCCGAATGATCCTGACGTGATCGCCCAGGCTGAAAAAGACGGCATTCCGATTTCCGTGATGGACGCTGCGCGCCAGTCGCCGGTCTATAAAATGGCGATTGAATGGAAGCTGGCACTGCCGCTGCATCCTGAATACCGCACATTGCCGATGGTCTGGTACGTGCCGCCGCTGTCTCCGATCCAGTCTGCTGCCGACGCCGGTGCATTACCGCACAGCGGCGTGCTGCCGGACGTCGAAAGTCTGCGTATTCCTGTGCAATATCTGGCGAACCTGCTGACGGCGGGCGACACCGCACCCGTGCTGCGTGCGCTGAAACGTATGCTGGCGATGCGTCACTTCAAACGTGCTGAAACGGTTGACGGCATCACGGACACCAGCGCGCTGGAGCAGGTCGGATTGTCTGCGGCGCAGGCGGAAGAGATGTACCGCTATCTGGCGATTGCCAACTACGAAGACCGTTTCGTGGTGCCATCCAGCCATCGTGAACAGGCGCGTGAAGCCTTCCCGGAAGCCAAAGGTTGTGGTTTCAGCTTCGGTGACGGTTGTCACGGCAGCGACAGCAAATTCAACCTGTTCAACAGCAAACGCATTGATGCCATCGACATCGGCGCGAAAACAGAAAGGAAGGGCTAATGAACAGTTTACGCATCATCGGCCTGCTGCTGGATTATCCGTCCGAAGACTTGTGGGAACACAAGATGGAGCTTCTCGAGGCAGTGACTCAGTCTGCTGAACTGGACTCTGAGCAGCGTCTGGATCTGGCGCTGTACATCACGGATTTCTGTAAAAGGGATCTGCTGGATGCGCAGTCGGCGTATACCGGTTTGTTCGATCGCGGCCGCGCCACATCGTTACTGTTGTTTGAGCACGTGCATGGCGAATCCCGTGACCGCGGTCAGGCGATGGTTGATCTGATGGAGCAATATCGCGAAGCCGGGCTGGAAATTGACAGCCGTGAGCTGCCCGATTATCTGCCGCTGTACCTGGAATATCTCACCACGCGTGACGAACAACAGGCCCGCGACGGCCTGCGCGATATCGCGCCAATCCTGGCCTTGCTGAGTGCCCGTCTGCAGGAGCGTGACAGCCATTACGCCGAACTGTTTGATTTACTGCTGGCGATGTCCGGCAGTGATATCGCCACCGCAGCAGTGCGCGAAGGGATTAAACAGGAAGCCCGTGATGACACGCCTGCCGCGCTGGATGCGGTATGGGAAGAGGAGCAAATCAAGTTCCTCGGTGAGCAAAGTTGTGCGTCGGGTGAAGAAGCCGCGCACCAGAAACGCTTTGCCGGTGCGGTCGCACCACAGTATCTGAACCTTGATGAAATGCCTGCGGGGGAACCACGCAAATGACCGACTTCCTCAACAACTTCTTTTTCAATATCTATCCGTACCTGTGCGGCACGGTATTTCTGGTCGGCAGCTGGCTGCGTTATGACTACGGTCAGTACAGCTGGCGCGCGGGCTCCAGCCAGTTGCTGGAGAAGAAAACGCTGCGCATCGCTTCGCCGTTGTTCCACGTCGGTATCCTCGGCATTATCGCCGGTCATGCCTTCGGGATGCTGACGCCGCACTGGATGTATGAATCCTTCCTGCCGGTGCCGGTGAAACAGCAAATGGCGATGTGGGCGGGTGGTGCGTGTGGTGTGATGACCCTCATCGGCGGCGGTATGCTGGTGTGGCGTCGTCTGAGCAACGAGCGTGTGCGTGCGACGTCCAGCTTTGGTGACATCATGATCATCATTCTGCTGGTGGTGCAATGTGCGCTGGGTCTGAGCACCATTCCGTTCTCTGCACAGCATATGGACGGCAGCGAAATGATGAAACTGGTCGGCTGGGCGCAGTCGGTTGTGACATTCCGTGGCGGTGCAGCCGCGCATCTGGACGGCGTGGCGTTTATCTTCCGCGTACATCTGGTGCTGGGGATGACCTTATTCCTGCTGTTCCCGTTCTGCCGCCTGGTGCATATCTGGAGCGCGCCGGTGGAATATCTGACCCGTCGTTATCAGCTGGTACGTAATCGTCGCTGATTGACCTTCACGGATTGTGAAATGACGGTTTTGACATAAAAACGAAGGGCGCTATGATGCGCCCTTATCTTTTTTTTATTGCTCAAGGACGCATCTGATGGCCACCCCAAGACAACCCATGACCGTAGCCCGTCGTTTACTTCGCAACAGCCTGATTCTGCTGGTGATCGGCATTGTTGCCACTATCCACGGTTTAGTGGTCGGCAGCCCTGAAACCCCGCCGGGAGAAATGGCACCCCAACTGATGCTGGGCATCTGGTTTATCTTTATCGGCTGCGTGATGGCGTTGATTAGCTGGCTGGTGATCAGGAACAAGAAGAAAAAAGGGGAGATCTGAGGGCGAGGTTGAATAACCTTAAATTCAACTTCAACTTCAACTTCAACTTCAACTTCAACTTCAACTTCAACTTCAACTGCAAGACCGTGGGCGTCGGCC
>NZ_JYDG01000128.1:0-8911 GCF_003263545.1 Rahnella sp. AN3-3W3 | reverse complement strand
GCCCACGACCTTGACCTTAATGCCAGTTTGGGAGCCGACCCAAGGTCTTGCCCTTAGTGGTCAGCGAAACGCGAGATTAAACAGCGCCCTGTTTATAAGCATCTTCCCCCCATCTCACCATCCCCTCGAGCAACCGCTTCAACAACACCTGTAATTCACCTGCCTTATCAGGCGCAAAAGCGAATGGCTCGATCTCCTCCATGTAATTCACCTGCGCCAGTTCCAGCTGAACGGCGTGAATATCCAGGTCCGGCTGGCCGTAGGCACGGGTGATGTAGCCACCTTTAAACCGGCCATTCAGGACATGACTGAACCGCGATTGCTGGTTACAGGTGCGTTCGAGGATTTCACTCAGCGCCGGTGAACAGCTGGCGCCGCTGTTGGTGCCGAGATTTAAATCGGGAAGCTGACCGTCGAAAAGACGTGGGATGACTGATGCAATGGAATGCGCGTCAAACAGCAGTGCGTAGCCGAATTCCTGCTTCATGCGCGCCAGTTCTGACTGGATTTTCTGGTGATACGGCTGCCAGATCTGTTCAAGATATTGCTGGCGCCGGGCATCTGCTGGCACCATACCCGGTTTGAACGTAGCGCGGCCATCAAAGAGCGTATCGGGATATAAGCCCGTCGTGGCAGTGGTATACAGCGGTTTATCGTCTGAAGGCCGGTTCAGGTCGATAACAAAACGCGAATACTGTCCGACCAGAATGCTGGCACCGAGCGCCCGCGCAAAGTCGTACAACTGCGGAATATGCCAGTCGGTATCTGAAAGCGGCAGCGCGGCATCACTCAGACCGCTGGCGACCTCCGGCGTCAGGTGCGTTCCGGCGTGGGGAATGCTGATCAGTAAGGGCGCGGTACCTTGCGTAAACTGGTAAGGTTCGGCGATAACGGTGTCAGTTGACAGGCTCATGAACGAAACTCTCCCCGGACTTCTCCACGAAAGACAACGGTGCAGGGCAGCTGCCGCCCAGCCAGTAAACCAGCTCAGCAGGACGCGACAGCGGCCAGTGTATGAAATCAGCGACTTTTCCGGCTTCCAGCGTGCCATGCGTATCCTGTAACCCCAGAGCACGTGCGCCGTGGCTGGTGATCCCGGCCAGCGCTTCTTCAGGCGTCAGGCGGAACAACGTACAGCCCATGTTTAGCATCAGACGCAGAGAAAGTGCAGGGGATGTCCCCGGATTGGCATCACTGGCCAGTGCCATCGGCACGTGATATTTGCGAAACTCATCCACCGGCGGACATTGTGTCTCGCGCAGTAAATAATAGGCACCGGGCAGTAAAACAGCCACGGTGCCGCTGGCAGCCATTGCCTGTGCATCTTCGGGGGTGGCGTATTCCAGATGATCGGCGGATAACGCATGGTGCCGTGCCGCCAGTGCGCTGCCGTGCAGCGAAGACAATTGTTCGGCGTGTAATTTCACCGGCAAACCCAAAGCCTGCGCGGCGATAAATACCCGCTCAACCTGTGCCGGAGAAAAGGCCAGATGCTCACAAAACGCATCCACCGCATCGGCCAGATTTTCACTGGCGACGACCGGTAACAGTGTATCGCAGATGAGATCAATGTAGTCATCGGCACGCCCTTTGAATTCTGGCGGCAGGGCATGAGCTGCCAGACAGGTTGATTTCACCTCGACCGGCAACATATGGCCCAGTCTGCGGATCACCCGCAACATTTTGAGCTCACTTTCTACGCTCAGCCCGTAACCGGATTTAATCTCAACGCAGGTCACGCCCTCTGCCAGCAGCGGCTGTAAGCGAAAAAGCGCCTGCGCCAGCAGCTGGTCTTCGCTGGCTTCGCGGGTGGCGTTGACGGTCGATAAAATCCCACCGCCAGCTGCCGCGATGTCGGCATAACTTACACCGTTCAGCCGCTGTTCAAACTCTGCGCTGCGATCTCCGCCGAACACCAGATGCGTATGACAATCGACAAATCCCGGTGTGATGATGCCGCCCTCAAATTCATGCACCTTTGCAGCGGGAAAATCCGGGCAACGGTCGGCGCTGCCGGTCCAGACGATTTTTCCGCCGGTAACCGCAATTACGCCATTTTCGATCAGGTTGTAATGTCCGTCCTGCATAGTCACCAGCGTGGCACCGCGCCATACACTTTCGCAGTCAGAAGGGGGGGCGGAGGAAAATTGTTGGGAGAGGGCTACCGGCATGACAAAGACTCCAGGCTGAATTCATCTTGTATAGACAACTAAAGTCAACCTAACGCATAACCCGTAAACCGGCAAGGCAGCCAGCAATAGTTTTTTCTTATTACGAGATGTCTTCCAAAATTTGAATGAAGATTTGTATGAAGGTTTGTATGAAGAGATAGCGGCGGTTCAACGCCGCTATTAAGGTGTGCCGGGGTCAGCCGTGGCTGGAGAAACGGCCGAATAACTGATAGCGGGAACCCGGATAAATCAGGCGTGCTGAGGTGACCACGCTGCTGCCGCTCCAGGTACGGCGGTGGATCAGGAGGCAGGGCTCATGTTCGCCCAGTTGCAACAATTCGCGTTGTTCATCGCTGGCGCTGATCGCTTCCACGCGATGTTCACCTGCGGTCAGCGGCGCGATTTCCATCAGATAGGTATAAGGCGACTGCCTGTTCAGCACTTGCTGCAAATAGTCCGGCGCAGTTTCGGGATTCACAAACCGGTCTTCGATTTGTACCGGTACATTGTTTTCGTAATGCACAATTTGCGAATAAAACAGCAGGGCACCGGTCGCGATCCCCAGCTGAAGCGCCTGATCGGCATCGGCCAGCCGGGCCTCACACACCAGGATCCTGCTGTCATGCTGATGCCCCCGCCGGGCGATTTCATCGGCAATGTTATGCACTTCCAGCATCGGGGTATAAGCCTTGGCTTCAGCAACAAAGGTGCCGACCCCCTGCATGCGGATCAAAAATCCTTCGCTGGTCAGCTCCCGCAGGGCGCGGTTGATGGTCATGCGGCTGACGCCAAGCTCGTTCACCAGTTCACTTTCAGAAGGCACGCGCTGGTGCGGTTTCCAGACACCGGCACGGATCTGACTGATGATTGCCTGTTTCACCCGCTGATAAATCGGCGCGGGCGTATCGCTCATGGCGCCCGCCAGTTCGGACAATGTCTGCCGGGACACTTCCTCTTGCGCGGTACCCGTCTGCAATAGTGGCGTGGTCTCCGGCATGTCATTTACCTCACTCAACTTTTTCTCTCCCTCAATTTTATCTCACCCTACTCTTATCTCAGCCCACTTTTATCTCAACCAACAAGTGCGAGGCGTATCGTGAACGTTTTACCAGTCTGCACGTTAGTTTCTCCCGGAGGAAATTAAATAAAAAGGGCGTGACGGAAAACTAATTTTATAAAAAAAGGACAGTTGCAAGTTTACAGCGCAATCAGGCGTATGTATATGTATAGACAAGTCGCACAAAAGTTTCGCAATTGTTTCATGAAAATTGCGCCTATGTTTTTTTTGCTGACCAGGAATGCTGTTATGCCTGCTTATTTTGCTTCTCGCGCCTTACTTGCCCGGGGCTGGGCACACAATGTGCGTCTGGACGTAGATGTTACCGGATACCTTTCTGCTGTTACGCCTGACAGTGATCCGCAGTGCTGTCAGCGCCTCAACGGCCCGGTTGTGCCGGGAATGCCTAATCTGCATTCCCATGCGTTTCAGCGGGTGATGGCCGGGCTGGCAGAAGTCGCCGGCGATCCGCAGGACAGTTTCTGGACCTGGCGTGACCTTATGTATCGCATGGTGCAGCGTCTTACACCCGAACAGGTCGGTGTGATCGCCCGCCAGCTGTACATCGAAATGCTCAAGGGCGGCTATACGCAGGTGGCTGAATTCCACTATCTGCATAACGACATCAACGGGCAGCCCTATGCCGATCGCGGTGAAATGACCGCGCATCTGAGCCACGCCGCCACCCAGGCGGGCATCGGTCTGACCATGTTGCCGGTGCTTTACAGTTATGCCGGATTTGGCGCTCAGCCCGCGCAGGCAGGGCAAAAACGTTTCATACAGGATGCTGACAGTTATCTGAAGCAACAGGACATTATCCGCAAACAGCTGAACGGAAATCCGCTGCAAAATCAGGGGTTATGTTTCCATTCCCTGCGCGCTGTGACGCTTGAGCAAATGCAACAGGTGCTGAACACCGGTGACAAAAATGTGCCTGTGCATATCCACATCGCTGAGCAGCAAAAAGAGGTGAATGATTGTCTGGGCTGGAGCGGTCAGCGCCCGATCAGCTGGCTTTATGACAATCTGGATATTGATGCCCGCTGGTGCCTGATCCACGCCACTCACGCTGACCGCTTTGAACTGGCGAGCATGGCAAAAAGTGGGGCGGTGGCAGGGCTGTGTCCGACCACTGAAGCGAATCTTGGCGACGGGATTTTCCCTGGTGTGGATTATCTGACTCATGCTGGCCGCTGGGGTATTGGTTCTGACAGCCATGTATCACTCAATGTGGTGGAAGAACTTCGCTGGTTTGAATACGGGCAGCGTTTGCGTGACCAGCGCCGCAACCGCCTGACCACTCCTGCACAAAATTCAGTGGGCGACGTGTTGTATAGCCAGGCATTGCAGGGCGGTGCACAGGCCTGCGGGGCAGCCATCGGACAGCTTTCGGCAGGGTATCGCGCTGACTGGCTGGTACTCGACGGCAACAGTCCTTATCTGGCTGCGGCAAAAGACGGCGAACTGCTTAACCGCTGGTTGTTTGCCGGTAATGCCGGGCAAATCCGCGATGTCTATGTCGGCGGTATCGCGCGCATTACAGACGGGCAGCATGAGCAACAACAGGCTGCGGCTGCGGACTTTCTGCACCTGCTGAATCAGCTGGCGGAGAATGCCGTATGACAGACTTGCAGTATTTCACATTTGACAGTCTGCCGGTCAGCCCTTGGCGCAACGGCGGTGGTGAGACCCGCGAAATCATCAGCTATCCGCCGGGTAGAAGTGATTTTGACTGGCGCATCAGCATTGCCACTATCGCGCAGGACGGCCCGTTTTCGGCCTTTCCGGGTATTGACCGCTCCATTACTTTGCTTAGCGGTGATGGCGTGTATTTACAGGCATTGCCGGACATCGACCATGCTCTCACTGTTACCGGCGAACCCTTTTCGTTTAGCGGGGATATCGCGCTCAGCGCCCGTCTGGCGGGCGGTGTGACGACGGATTTCAACGTGATGACACGTCGTACAGTTTGCGCCGCGCGGGTCGTGCCTGTCAGGGAAAGCCTGTACCTCAGCCTTGAAAAAGGCGGGGTAATTTATGTCATGAGCGGGATATGGCAACGTCAGGATGGCACGCTGGTCCGGGCGGGTGAGGGTTATTACTGGTCTGAACCGGCAGAACATCGCAGGGAGTCACTGACTCTGATACCCGTTGAACAAGTGGACGGGTGCCTGTTGTTGTGGGCATCGATGATTGCACCGGAACACGTTTCTGTACCTTAGTTTTTAGCATTGTCATGAATACATAAACACCCGGCGGACAGCGTTCTTAGCCGGGTTTACTTCCCGTTTCACTTGTCTATACAGGAATAGATTATGGCTTCTTCATCCACTGAATTCACCCTTTGCCGCCTGCAACCGGGTCACGTTGACTTGCCGATGTTGCGCAGGATTTATCAGGGCAATGTTCGCCTTGAGCTGGCTGAGGAGGCGCGTGCAGGCGTGCTGGCATCGCAGGAGACGGTCACCCGCATCGTGGAATCTGGCAAAGTGGTGTACGGCATTAACACCGGTTTCGGCAAGCTGGCGCAAACGCGTATTCCGGCAGAGCGTCTGGCGGAACTGCAGCGCAATCTGGTGCTGTCTCACAGTGTGGGTATCGGCAAGGATCTGGCTGACAATGTGGTGCGTCTGGTGATGGCGACCAAAGTGCTGAGCCTGTCACGCGGGCATTCCGGTATCCGCATCGAAGTGATTGATGCGCTGATTGCGCTGTTTAACGCAGGCGTTTATCCGTGCATTCCTGAGAAGGGTTCCGTCGGGGCTTCCGGTGACTTAGCGCCGCTGGCGCATCTTTCCCTGATGCTGATTGGTGAAGGTCAGGTGACAGCAAAAGGTGAAAAAATGTCAGCCACGCAAGGGCTCGCCACCGCCGGTCTGAAGCCTTTCGAACTGGGTCCGAAAGAGGGGCTGGCGCTGCTCAACGGTACGCAGGTTTCTACCTCGCTGGCGCTGTCCGGTTTGTTCGAAGCCGAGCGTGTCTTCTCTGCAGGACTGGTGGCGGGTGCGCTGTCGCTGGAAGCCATCAAAGGTTCGGTCAGACCGCTTGACCCGCGTATTCATGAAGCCCGCGGTCAGTTGGGACAGGTAAGCGTGGCGGCTGCACTGACCACTTTGCTGACTGGCAGTGACATTGTCACTTCTCATGCGGATTGTAGTCGCGTTCAGGATCCGTATTCCATCCGCTGCGTACCGCAGGTCATGGGCGCCTGCCTCGATAACCTGCACCATGCCGCACGCATCCTGCGTATCGAAGCCAATGCGGCGTCCGATAACCCGCTGGTGTTTTCCGAAAACGGGGATGTGATTTCCGGCGGTAACTTTCACGCCGAGCCGGTGGCGTTCGCCGCTGACATCATCGCACTGGCTGTTGCCGAAATCGGTGCGATCTCCGAACGTCGCATGGCACTGCTGCTGGATACGGGACTTTCCGGTCTGCCACCTTTCCTGGTCAATGACGGCGGGGTGAACTCCGGCTTTATGATTGCGCAGGTGACGGCCGCTGCGCTGGCATCAGAAAACAAATCACTGGCACATCCGGGCAGCGTGGACAGCCTGCCGACTTCGGCGAATCAGGAGGATCATGTTTCTATGGCGACCTACGCCGCACGCCGTCTGGGTGACATGTGCTTTAACACCAGCGTCGTGGTGGGGATTGAAGCGATGGCGGCGGCTCAGGGGATCGACTTCCACCGTCCGCTGCAAAGTTCGGCCACGCTGGAAAATGAGATGAAAGCCATCCGCCAGAACGTGGCGTTCCTGGAGAAAGATCGCCTGATGGCGCCGGACGTGGAAATGATGCGTCTTTGGGCTTCCCGTGAACACTGGCCGGCTGCGATTGAAGCGCTGCTGCCAAGCTTTGCCTGAAACTATTTCTGAATCCGAATCTGAATTTTAGAGGAAACGACAATGAACGCTCCACAAAAAACGGCGATTGCCCGTGTTGTCCGTGCGCCACAGGGCACAGAACTGAGCTGCCAGAACTGGCTGATTGAAGCGGCGTACCGCATGATCCAGAACAACCTGGATCCGGATGTTGCTGAGCGCCCGGAAGATCTGGTGGTGTATGGCGGGATTGGTAAAGCAGCGCGTAACTGGCCTGCGTTTGAAGGCATTCTCGAAAGTCTGCGCAAGCTACATGAAGACGAAACCCTGCTGGTGCAGTCCGGCAAACCGGTGGGTGTTTTCCGCACCCACACTGACGCACCACGTGTGCTGATTGCCAACTCCAACATTGTGCCGCACTGGGCGAACTGGGATCACTTCCACGAGCTGGATAAAGCCGGTCTGATGATGTACGGCCAGATGACCGCCGGTTCCTGGATTTACATCGGTGCGCAGGGCATCGTGCAGGGTACATATGAAACCTTTGCGGAAGCAGGGCGTCAGCATTACAACAGCGATCTGCGCGGCAAATGGATCCTCACTGCCGGTCTGGGTGGCATGGGCGGTGCTCAGCCACTGGCGGGCGTGCTGGCCGGTGCCTGCGTGCTGGCGATTGAATGTCAGGAATCGCGCATTGATTTCCGTCTGCGCACCCGTTATCTCGATTACAAAGCGCACAGCATTGATGAAGCGCTGGCGATGATTGAAAAAGCCTGCGCTGAGAAGAAAGCCATTTCTGTTGGCCTGATGGGTAATGCCGCTGAAATCATGCCTGAGCTGGTGGCACGTGCCAAAGAAGGCGGTTTGCGCCCGGATATCGTCACTGACCAGACTTCTGCCCATGACCCACTGAACGGCTATCTGCCGGAAGGCTGGAGCCTGGAGAAATGGCAGGAGTCACGTCAGTCAGACCCGCAGTCTGTGGTAAAAGCCGCGCGCGCGTCGATGGCTAAACACGTTCAGGCGATGCTGGATTTCCATGCGATGGGTATTCCGACCGTGGATTACGGCAACAATATCCGTCAGGTCGCTAAAGACGAAGGCGTTGCCAATGCCTTTGATTTCCCAGGTTTTGTACCGGCTTACATCCGTCCGCTGTTCTGTGAAGGTAAAGGCCCGTTCCGCTGGGTAGCGCTTTCCGGGGATCCGGAAGATATCTATAAAACCGACGCCAAACTGAAAGAGTTATTCCCGGATAACGCCAATCTTATCAACTGGCTGGATATGGCGCGTGAGCGCATTGCCTTCCAGGGATTACCGGCACGTATTTGCTGGTTGGGTCTGGGCGAGCGTCACATTGCCGGTCTGGCGTTCAATGAAATGGTACGCAACGGTGAGCTGAAAGCGCCGGTGGTGATTGGCCGTGATCATCTGGACACAGGTTCTGTTGCCTCGCCAAACCGGGAAACCGAAGCCATGAAAGACGGCTCGGATGCGGTTTCCGACTGGCCGCTGCTTAACGCCTTGCTTAATACCGCGGGTGGCGCAACGTGGGTGAGTCTGCATCACGGCGGCGGCGTGGGTATGGGCTTCTCGCAACATGCCGGTATGGTGATCGTGGCTGACGGCACTAAAGAAGCTGATGCGCGGCTTGAACGCGTGCTGTGGAATGACCCGGCGACGGGAGTGATGCGCCATGCGGATGCGGGGTATGATCAGGCGCAGGCGTGCGCAGAACGGAATCATTTGAACCTGCCGATGATCTGACTTGCCTTAGGTGTGGCTTATCGCTGCGTGTCTGTTATGGCCTAAGAATCTGTTTCCATATCGGCAACCGAGAAACTCCCTCCCCTGCGAAG
>NZ_JYDG01000127.1:0-10239 GCF_003263545.1 Rahnella sp. AN3-3W3 | reverse complement strand
GCTCGAAGACCGAGAGAAGGGACCGCACAGCGGCAAGATTTCCAGCCTGTCTCTGCGGCAACTGAAACATAGCCAGCGAGCGGTAGCGCGCAGTTCAAGACGTGGAGATTCCAAAGAGGGCTCGTCATAGCCCTCTTTGGTCGGTTTCGGCACGGTGAGTTATGCGAGCACCGCAATTGAAAAACCGAAACTTTCTCAATCCTTTTTTAAAAGCCGCCCTTTGCCTCGGCTCCGGCATAAAAAAAGGGACACTTCTCAGTGCCCCTCTCAAACGTTTGCAATCAAAAACCGTTACCGGCGGTTGCCGAAAATCCGCAACAGCATCAGGAACAGGTTGATGAAATCGAGATACAACGTCAGTGCGCCAACAATGGAGTATTTACGGAAGTTATCGCGATCATCAGCAGACAACTGCGCACCCATGTTTTTCAGCTTCTGTGTGTCATACGCGGTCAGACCGACGAAGATAAGCACACCGGCGTAAGAAATGATGTTCGCGAGGCCGGAGCTTTTCAGCCACATGTTCACCAGCGATGCCAGCACCAGGCCGATCAGCGCCATGAACAACATGCTGCCGATACCGGTCAGGTCACGCTTGGTCACGTATCCGTAAACACTCATCGCGCCAAACATACCGGCGGCGACAATGAAGGTACCGAAAATCGAATCACCGGTGTAGACCAGGAAAATACTGGAAAGCGTCAGCCCGGTCAGCGCGGAATACAGCATGAACAGACCGGTGGCGACCGTGCCACTCAGGCGATTCACCATGCCGGAAATCACGAAGACCAGCGCCAGCTGCGCGATGATCAAACCGAAGAAAGTAATCTGGCTGGAGAAAACAAAACTCATGATTTTCTCAGAGCCGGAGGCGTACCAGGCCACAAATGCGGTCAGCAGCAAACCACAGAACATCCAGCCATACACTTGCGCCATGTACGCCTGAATGCCGGTATTCGCGCGTTCAACAATTGAACCGTTACTGCGTGGATATCGATCCATGATGATTACCCTTTTGCATGGAGGACAAAAAATGAGGCCAGAACAGCCTCCCGATTTTTTAAGCGTATCACAGATAGAGAGAAAAGCATGGAAGGTCTGCGTGCGGTTGAGATGCGATTTACCAGCGCGCCGCGGCCTGTTTATCGCTGTCACGGGCATCAACCCAGCGGTCGCCCTCTTCCGTGGCCTCACGCTTCCAGAACGGTGCGCGGGTTTTCAGATGATCCATAATGAATTCATTGGCTTCAAAAGCCATGCCACGATGCGCGCTGGTCACGCCGACAAACACGATTTCATCGCCCGGATACATCGGCCCGACGCGGTGATAAACCGACACGCGTTGCAGTGGCCAGCGGGTACGGGCTTCAGCAACAATCTCTGCCAGCGCTTTTTCGGTCATGCCCGGATAATGTTCCAGCGTTAACGCGCTGACATGATTACCCAGATTGTGATTTCGCACTTTGCCGGTAAACGTCACCACAGCACCGTCGGCGTCAGATTGCGCCAGCCAGTTGTACTCATCACCCACGCTGAAAGGCGCGGCATCCACAACAATTTTCGTCAGGTCCATCTCAGCCTCCGGTGACCGGTGGGAAGAAGGCCACTTCATCGCCCGCCGTGAGCGGATGCGCCATCGTGGTCAGCGTCTGGTTAACCGCCACCAGTAATTTTCCGGATTCCAGCGCCAGCGCCCAGCGGTCGCCGCGTGCAATCAGCGAGCTACGTAATGCCTCAACCGTCGGAAATTCTGCCGGAAGTTGCAGACCGGAGGTGCCGGTCAGTTCGCGTACCTGCGCGAAGAACAGAACGTCGATCATATTTCCACCTTACCTTCCGCTTTAACTTCCACCTTAAAGTCTCCGGATTTGCCGCCGGTTTTTTCCAGCAGGCGGATCGGGCCGATCACCATGTCTTTCTGCACCGCTTTACACATATCGTAAATAGTCAGCGCCGCCACGGAAGCCGCAGTCAGCGCTTCCATTTCCACGCCGGTTTTGCCACTCAGACGGCAGCGGGATTCGATGCGCACGCGGTTATGTTCCGGCTGCGCGTCGAGATTTACTTCCACTTTGGTCAGCAACAGCGGATGACACAGCGGGATCAAATCCCAGGTCTTTTTCGCCGCCTGAATGCCAGCGATACGCGCCGTAGCAAACACATCACCTTTGTGGTGGTTGCCGTTAATAATCATCGCCAGCGTACCCGCCGCCATTTCAACAAAGGCTTCGGCTCGCGCTTCGCGAACCGTTTCGGCTTTACCGGAGACATCCACCATGTGCGCGTCGCCGGAAGCATTAATGTGAGTGAGTTCAGACATACTTATTTCTTCAAATGTGGAGTGAAATTGCATGGTCCCTGACGGGCGTCGAGCTGCGCTTCAATGATGTTGTCCCAGGCAGTCTGGCAGGCGCGGGTCGAGCCGGGCATGGCGAAAATTACCGTCTGGTTGGCGATGCCGCCAATGGCGCGCGACTGAATGGTCGAGGTACCGATATCTTCAAACGACACCATGCGGAACAACTCGCCAAAGCCTTCGATTTCGCGGTCAAACAGCGGTTTCAGCGCTTCCGGCGTATTGTTGCCGGCGTTAAAACCGGTACCGCCATTGATCAGAATCGCCTGGATTTTTTCATCCGCTATCCACGCAGAAACCACGGCGCGGATGCTGTAAATGTTCTCTTTGACGATTTGCTGTGCGACGACGTGATGCCCGCTTTCGGTCACGGCCTCTTTCAGGTAATGCCCGGACGTGTCTTCAGCGTCGGTGCGGCGGTCGGAAACCGTCATGATCGCCACAGATAAAGGCAAAAACTCTTTACTGGCTTTGCTCATCAGTTTGCTCCTTAAACGATTAATGCCGGACTCAGCCGCCGATAAACGACAGGTTCTGGGTAATTCCGGTATTGCCTTCATGCAGGAAGTGAGTTTGTTTTTTGCGGCTCAGGCCGCCCTGAATGCGGTCCATCAGATCGTCCTGCTGCATGTCGTTGGCTAATAAATCACGCAGAGGGATGCCCTGCTCGCCGAAAAGACACAAATGCAGATTGCCGATGGCAGACACGCGCAGCCGGTTACAGCTGGCGCAGAAGTCTTTTTCGTACGGCATGATCAGACCGATTTCACCGAGATAATCCGGATGGCTGAAAACCTGCGCGGGGCCGTCGCTGCGGGAGCGAACCTGCAACTGCCAGCCCTGACGCACCAGCTGTTCGCGAAGCACTTCGCCCGACACGTGATGTTTGCGGAACAGATCGCCGCCGTCGCCGGTTTCCATCAGTTCGATGAAACGCAGCTGGATCGGACGGGTTTTGATCCAGTCGAGGAACGTGTTCAGGCTGGCGTGATTCACATCGCGCATTAGCACGGTATTGACTTTCACCTTGCTGAAACCGGCGTCAAAAGCCGCGTCGATTCCGGCCATCACATCGCGGAATTTATCCTGACCGGTGATGGCGTGAAACTGGCGGGCGTCGAGACTGTCGACGCTGACGTTGATGTTGGTCAGACCGGCATCGCGCCATTTATCGATATCACGCGCCATGCGATAACCGTTAGTGGTCACCGCGAGGGTTTTGATGGAAGGATTTTCGCGCACTGCGGCAATGATCTCGCAGAAATCGCGGCGCAGCGACGGTTCTCCACCGGTCAGGCGCACTTTTTCTGTCCCTAAGTGAGCGAACGCGCGGCTGACCCGACGGATTTCATCGAGCGAGAGAAAACTTTTATTGCTGTGTCCGTGCGGCTTGTAGCCGTCCGGCAGACAATAGGTGCAACGAAAATTGCACACGTCTGTGATCGACAGCCGCAAGTAATAAAACTTGCGGGCAAAAGCATCAGTAAGTTGAAGCACCTTAACACCTTTCCAGATACGGGAGATGCGGGCATTTCTGCCATACACCCTGGTGACTTTCGTCACGGCCAGGGCTCCATATTGTTTCTGTGGGAACGACGTCAGAAAGGCAACTTAGGAACCAGGGCTAGGAGTTGATTCATCCGATCCATAGCGGAGCGATGATGAATACGGGGGTAACGGGGCATATTCTAACGCCGCAAAGTCCAGATCGCCAAGATGGTTTTTCGTTATGCATTTTGATATATAACGATTTTTCACGACAAAAGACAGCATTTTCAAGGCTAAAAGCGTTTGATTTTGAATACGCTGAGTCTGCAAATGTCGTGCCCTTAAGTGATAACATCTTGTTGCAAAGTTAGGTAAAATCCCCGCAGAAAATTGATTTATATCGCCACTCCCCATCGAAAGGAAAACCATGCGTAACCGAACATTAGCAGACCTCGACCGGGTGGTGGCGTTAGGCGGAGGTCACGGGCTTGGCCGCGTGATGTCCTCCCTCTCCTCTCTCGGCCCGCGTCTGACCGGCATCGTGACCACCACGGATAACGGCGGTTCGACCGGCCGCATACGTCGTTCCGTGGGTGGCATTGCCTGGGGCGATATGCGCAATTGCCTGAATCAGCTGATTACCGAACCGAGCCTGGCCTCTGCGATGTTTGAATATCGCTTCAGCGGGCAGGGCGAACTCGACGGGCATAATCTGGGGAATCTGATGCTGCGCGCGCTCGATCACCTGACCGTGCGTCCGCTTGAAGCGATCAATCTGGTGCGCAGTCTGCTGAAAGTGGATGCCGAATTGATCCCGATGTCAGAACAGCCGGTCGATCTGGCCGCCATTGATGCCAACGGTGAAACGGTTCACGGCGAAGTGAATGTCGATAAACTGACGCAGATCCCGCGAGAACTGCGGCTTGAACCTCAGGTGCCGGCCACGCGCGAAGCGTTGCAGGCGATTGCAGAAGCTAATCTGATCCTGATTGGTCCCGGCAGTTTCTTCACCAGCCTGATGCCGCTGTTGCTGATGAATGACCTCACCACAGCGCTGCGTCGCAGCCGTGCGCACATTGTGTATATCGGCAATCTGGGGAAAGAACTCAGCGTCGCCGCGGCGTCTCTGACGCTGGATAACAAACTGGATATGATCGAAACGCGTATTGGCCGCCGTGCGGATGCCGCGATTGTCGGTCCGAAAGTGACTGTTGGCGGAAGCGCCGCTGAACATCTGATTATTCAGAGCCCGCTTGAAGCCAGTGATGTGCCCTATCGCCATGACCGCGATATGTTGCGGGCGGCCATCGAAGAAGCGCTGCAAAAGATGCTCTGATTTACTGAATAGCAGAAACAGGAAAGGCCGCGCGATGCGGCCTTTTTTGCGTCCGGAAACTGAATTTACTGCCAGTCAGCCAGGATCTCAGCGGTAGTTTTCACGGTAACCGGATTCCCCACCCCGTTTTGCATATCGATCACGATAAGAACCCGTTGCTCTGACACGATCCTTCTCCTCAAATGAACAGAATGAAATACGCGTAAATTACTTTTTCACCAGCGGATGGTTATTCCACGGGCTGTCAGCAGCCGGTTTGGCGGTACTGACTTTTGGCTTTTGCGGAGCCTGTGCTGAGAGCGGTGTGCGGCGCTTGCTGCGGGTCATGTCCGGGCGCAGATGACCTTCGATGAAATCCAGATACAGCGTTTCCACTTCCTTGCGCGCCCACGGCGTACGGCGCAAGAATTTAAGGCTGGATTTCACACTCGGGTCACTTTTAAAGCAGTTGATATTCACCTGCGAGGCCAGCGCCGGCCAGCCAAAGTTATCCACCAGCGTTGTCAGCAGTTTTTCCAGCGTGACGCCGTGCAGCGGATCTTTCGCTGCGCCAGGATTTTGTGGTGTGTCAGTCATTGGCTCGCTCTTCGTTAAAATGTCTGGGTCATGATTTTTAAGCCGCGCAGTCTACCACCCTTCTCGTTATGAAATCGCAATAAACTGCTCGCGCAAGGCATGCAGTTCGTCGCGGGTATTGGCTGCTTCTTCGAATTCCAGATTCTGCGCGTGCGCATACATCTTGCTTTCCAGCTCTTTGATGCGTTGCTCCAGCGCTTTCGGCGTAAGCGATTTGAAGGTCTGCGCCGCTTCTGCATCGCGTTTGTCTTTGTTCTTTTTGGTCTTAGGCTGACCGAGTTGCAGGATGTCGGAGATCTTCTTGTTCAGCCCCATCGGCGTGATGCCGTTTTCGAGGTTATACGCTTCCTGTTTGGCGCGGCGACGTTCGGTTTCTTCAATGGCGCGGGCCATCGAGTTGGTAATTTTATCACCGTAGAGAATCGCTTTACCGTTGAGGTTACGCGCCGCACGGCCAATGGTCTGGATCAGCGAGCGTTCAGAACGCAGGAAGCCTTCTTTGTCCGCATCCAGAATGGCCACCAGCGACACTTCCGGCATATCCAGCCCTTCTCGCAGTAAGTTGATGCCGACCAGCACATCGAATTCACCCAGACGTAAATCGCGGATGATCTCCACACGCTCGACGGTATCGATGTCAGAGTGCAGGTAACGTACTTTCTCGCCGTGTTCTTCAAGATACTCGGTCAGGTCTTCCGCCATACGCTTGGTCAGCGTAGTGACCAGCACACGCTCGTTAACCGCCACACGTTTACGAATTTCAGACAGCAAGTCGTCCACCTGGGTGGTCACCGGACGCACTTCGATGATCGGGTCCAGCAGACCGGTCGGACGCACGACCTGATCGACCACATCATCACCGGATTTCTCCAGTTCGTATTTACCCGGCGTGGCCGAGACATAAATACTTTGCGGCGCCAGCGCTTCGAATTCCTCAAAGCGCATCGGGCGGTTATCCAGCGCGGAAGGCAGACGGAAACCGTATTCAACCAGCGTTTCTTTACGCGAGCGGTCGCCTTTGTACATCCCACCTATTTGCGGGATGGTCACGTGGGATTCATCAACAATCAGCAAACCGTCAGCAGGCAGATAGTCGAACAGCGTCGGAGGTGCCTCGCCCGGCCCGCGCCCTGAAAGGTAACGCGAGTAGTTTTCGATACCGGAGCAATAACCCAGCTCGTTCATCATTTCGAGATCAAACTGCGTGCGCTGGCTGATACGCTGTTCTTCCAGCAGTTTGTTATTGGCCAGCAGCACTTTACGGCGATCCGCCAGTTCGACTTTGATTTCTTCCATCGCCTGCACGATACGTTCGCGTGGGGTCACGTAGTGCGTTTTCGGGTAGATGGTGAAACGCGGCACTTCGTGCTGAACCTGACCGGTCAGCGGATCAAACAGCGACAGACGTTCGACTTCCTGATCGAAAAGTTCGATGCGCAGCGCCAGATCATCAGATTCTGCCGGGAACACATCAATGACTTCGCCGCGCACGCGGAAAGTACTGCGCTGGAAAGCCTGATCGTTACGGGAATATTGCAGCTCCGCCAGACGCCGTAAGATGGCTCGCTGATCGATAATCATCCCTTTGGTCAGATGCAGCATCATTTTCAGATACAAGTCTGGATCACCCAGACCGTAGATGGCAGAAACTGACGCTACCACGATGACATCCCGGCGTTCCAGCAGGGCTTTAGTCGCGGAAAGACGCATTTGCTCAATGTGTTCGTTCACTGAGGCGTCTTTTTCAATAAACGTGTCTGAGCTCGGGACATAGGCCTCGGGCTGATAGTAATCGTAGTAGGAGACAAAATATTCAACCGCGTTCTCCGGAAAGAACTCTTTCATCTCGCCATAAAGCTGCGCCGCGAGCGTTTTGTTCGGGGCAAGCACCATCGTTGGACGGTTCAGGTCAGCAATCACATTCGCCACGGTAAAAGTTTTGCCTGAACCGGTCACCCCGAGCAACGTCTGGTGCGCCAGCCCGTTCTCCAGCCCTTCTTCCAGGCGGCGTATCGCCTCAGGCTGATCGCCTGAAGGTTTAAATTCGGAATGCAGTTTGAACTCTTTACTCATGACGGGCTACCTGACTGAAATGAAAATGCACAAGGCCGTACGGGCTGAACCGGTGAACAGTTCGGGGAAAAATAGTATGAAAGACTTGGCAATTTTTGCCAGTCCAAATTTAACCGCCGTTATAATACTGTATATAAAACCAGCTTCCAATCGATAAAATCAGCACCTCTTTTAACATCTTGCTGCCACTGCACTTTTTTAGGTTATGGCAAATGAGAAATCTCACCATCAGTTGACATTTTTATCCCGATATTTACCGCTATTCACTTTCTGACCACAGCTTGACGAAGATTGACACAACTGTGACGAACGAATTACGCCTGTATTGCTTTTAACTAACTCATTGATATAAAACAACATCATCAAAAAGCTGCGAATACGGGCAAACTGAGCGCAAGCCGCGTCCTGACTCGTCTGTAGCAACTTTTCTTACTCTCATGCACAAGGTTATCCACAGGAATAGTGGATAAGTCTCAGTACACCAGGCGCGGCGGGAGTTGGTAAAAAACCATTTTTTGCTCCGTCAGCGCCTGAGAGCTCTTTTTTAGTTATTTTTTATCTTTTTTATCTCCTTATTTATGCCTATTTCGCCTGGATTTCCGAGCGGATGTTCCTTGCAAAACCCAAAAGTGCATCTGATCAGGATTTTCCAGCTTCTCAACGGCGCAAACCTTGCACCAAAATTAGTGAAACCGGCACTGCCAAAGTGCAGTTTCCTTTTACAACGGCTCACGCCGAATCTCCAAATCCTGACAATACTCATGAATAATCCTAAATCATCCGTACGTGGCCTGTTAACAGCCACGTAACGTCTCTTTTTATCACTGCCTGGTAAAACTTGGCCTGAGAGTTGCAAATTCACTCTTTGAAGAGATTTCGTGAAGGATTCCCCTGTAGAACGCGCATACAGCGGAACATAAATGTCAGAAACATGACAGTGGCCGTCAAAATGCAGTCCGGTGAAAAGCGCCATGAGGGAGGTATGTCTGATGTTAAGTGTAAAATCCGTTAATCAGTACTATGGGCAAAAACATATTCTTTGGGACATCAATCTCGAACTGTATCGCGGGCAATGCACCTGCCTGATCGGGCGAAATGGCGTGGGCAAAACGACGCTGATCAATTGCATCATGGGGCATCTTCCGGTGAAAAGCGGCGCAATTTCCTGGCAATCGCGTGATGAAGAGCCGCAAAGTCTGCTGAATCTGCCAGTGGAAAGCCGCGCACAGATGGGTATCGGTTATGTACCTCAGGGGCGGCAGATTTTTTCGCAGATGAGTGTCGATGAAAACCTGCAAATCGCCATGATGGCGAGCAGGAATAAGACGCGTCGGGTGCCTGAAGAAGTCTATGACCTGTTTCCGGCCTTAAAAGAGATGGGCACGCGTAAGGCAGGAGAGCTTGATGAAAGCCAGCAGCAACAGCTGGCCATTAGCCGGGCGCTAGTTCAGGAGCCGGAATTACTGATACTGGATGAACCGACCGAGCACACCAGCGCATCGATGGCGGCGAACATGGGCAATATTATTCACCGCCTGAACCGGGATCTGGGTCTGACATTATTGCTAGTCGGCCACAAACTGCCGTTCATCCGCAGCGTCGCCGACCGGTTCTGTCTGGTCGATGGCGGCCGCGATGTCGCACAGGGCACGCTGGCACAGCTCGACGATCAGTTAATCAAAAACTATCTGACGGTCTGATGTTTCACGCCGTGAGACGGTCAAGATCCAGATATTGTCCCAGATTAACGTCCAGTCCGGCGCTCAGGTACGGGATCTCGCCCAGCAGCGGCGCAGGCAGCATACGCGTGAGCGTATCCATATACGCCTGATGATGCTTCCCCGTTTCCTGCACGTCGTTGGCTATCCAGCCCGCCAGATGCAATCCGCTTTGTGCGATGGCCTGCGCCGTCAGCACCGCGTGGTTAATGCAGCCGAGGCGCATTCCCACCACTAACACCACCGGCAACTGCTCGGCGATAACCCAGTCAGCAAAGGTATAATCCGCGGTCAGTGGCGTATACCAGCCTCCCGCACCTTCCACAATCACCCAGTCCGCCAGCGGTTCCAGATGACGTAAACCTGCGGATAACACCTGCGGGTCAACCGGACGCTTTTCCAGTTCGCTGACGATGTGCGGTGAGGTCGGTTCGATAAAAGTGCACGGGTTCACTTCGTCATAACGCAGACCCACGGTGCTGTAAGCCTGCAATGCCAGAGCATCGCTGTTACGCGGCCCTTCGGCGGTCATTTCACTGCCAGATGCCACCGGTTTGTATCCGGCGGTTGTGTGTCCGGCACATGCGGCGGCCTGCAAGAATGCGGTGGTCGCGACGGTTTTCCCGACTTCAGTGTCGGTGCCGGTAATGAAGTATTTTTGTTTCATGAAAAGCCTGGGGTTGGTTGGCTCC
>NZ_JYDG01000126.1:0-3353 GCF_003263545.1 Rahnella sp. AN3-3W3 | reverse complement strand
GAGCTCATGCTGGCGCTGCTGCTCTCGACGCTGTAATCGGCTTTGTTGCGGATGTCGTTCCAGCCCAGCGTGCCGGTATCGAGGCGGTTTTTGTCCGACGTGGCACCGGAGGCAATCACGCCGCCGTTAAGCTGGGTGTGGTTGCCGACGGTGATGTCGAAGCCGCCGCTGCCCGCGAATATGCCGCTCTGGTCGGTGACGCTGGCATAGTCGGCGTTCATTTTGTCCTGCGTCAGGCTGATATATCCGCTGCCGCCACCGCCGCCCCAGGTGAAGCTGCCGCCACCGCCGCCCCAGGTGAAGCTGCCGCCCGCTGCGGCGCTCTGCTGTTTCGAATCGTAATGTTCGGTGTCCTGCAGGCTTTCGACCGTCAGGTTGCGGTCGGTATCAGGTTGACTGCATAACTTATAGAATTAAAAATATCCGAAGAATACAGAATTTTTCAGTAACTAAGTTTATATTCATAGAACTTCTGCAATTCGTCGGGTTCACTTTCCAGAATGCCAATATAATGCTGGTATGATCGAACTAATTGAAGATAGCTAAATATTGCAGTTATTCCAAAATCTTCATATAAGTTAGAATATCCATCTTTTTTTTCTGTGAGGACACAGCCCCAATTATTCGGTAATGCATTGTCCAATACTTCAAAAATATTTGAAGGCACCCATAATGGATTGCTACCGTCGGGACAAAGGAGCATGTCAGTTCGGGTCGGATAAAACATAACACCATAGACCTTATACTCGACTCCTATTCTCAAAGGGTTAAATTGTGTTTCATTATTTTCGCCAATAACTCTTGCGTTACCGGAGAGATATTTTCCCGATGCTGACTTACATAAAACCAACATTTATCCCGACCTATTTGAATTTAAAGTTATCTACCTGACCAGTTGTCGTATTACGAACATAATGTACTTCAACGCCATTAATATTTTGCGCCATTTTCACCCGAGCATCTTCTTTCGGC
The DNA here is from genome assembly GCF_003263545.1 of Rahnella sp. AN3-3W3. Classification (NCBI taxonomy): domain Bacteria; kingdom Pseudomonadati; phylum Pseudomonadota; class Gammaproteobacteria; order Enterobacterales; family Yersiniaceae; genus Rahnella; species Rahnella sp. AN3-3W3. The sequence goes on along the minus strand of NZ_JYDG01000126.1, from coordinate 2,381 downwards.
CATCGCTTATCGGACATTGGTATAGGTAGTTGATGACCAGCCTCAGGGTTTAATAAGGCTTGTTCTATTTCCAATTTCTCTTGTAATCAGTTAGCTTCGGTCCTGCCTGTCGATCCAAGCGATCAGCCAGGTGCGTATCATTTTAATCGCTTTGTCGCATATATTGTACATGACTTATCTCCAAAGTAATGTTTACTACATATATATCGGTCTAATAATCTAAATTTTAATTTTCCTAGCTACTTCTCCAATATACCAATGCTCAGAAAAATATATCTCTCCATCTTCATTTTCACTGCTTCTCAGGATTCCTAATTCCGAAAAGCTATTTGGTAAATTTAAATCCCATTCTTTTATTATGCTTCTATTTGTCAATAAGGTCTTTTTGCCTAAGTAATTACTTCCTGGTTGTGTTTGGACATTAAAGTACTCTTCAGATGTAAATAGGCATAATTCACTAGAAAACATCTCTGGAAAAATAATGCAGCATGTGACTCTTGTGTTCGTTTCATTTTTTGGTTTAGCCTGAAAAATATTATAAGCGGCATCTATCATAAATTGTGCGCAAACAGATTGAATTTCACGGTTGGTTTGTCGTCCCTGAACCAATCCTATATGTACAGGTATCTTAATATTCCAATAACCATCGGAGTAGCTATCATTAGAAATAGTGGGGTATTTAGATGTATATGACTGTGACCATTTTCGCAATGATCGTAATCTCCGGGGGATTCCCCGCAATTTTTTACTGCTGAATGCTAACCTACGTATCGACATTTATAACTTCCTTCCTTTAGCTACTTCAGTTTTAGCCTGATTTATAGTCCCATCAAGATTCAAGACTGCCTTAAAATTGCCTCTTTTGTCAAAAAGCTCAAGATGGTCTTTATGCTGGCCATCGAGATAGAACTGATCTCCTTTTTTAATATTATCCCCTATATCACCCGTTGCTTTATATATACTTTGGCCTTGATATTGCTGGCTACTTTTCTGGGTATTTCCTTTAATATCACTACCAAACCCTGGTTGATTAAGGAGTTCTCCCATATTACCAACAGCACCTTTGTTGGGTTCATAACCATTAGCGAGATAAGCCAAATCATCCGGATTCTGTTCTGCAATTGGCGTGGTGGTGGTATTTCCACCCGTATACGGGTTGCCATCAGTGTTACCTGTATTGCTTGTTGACCCACCATTAGAGTTATCTGTATTACCGGTGTTCCATGAACCGCCTTGGCCTGAGAGTTGATCGCCGCCAGTATTACCACCGGTTAAATCCGGGGCAGAGTCGGGGAAAAATGTTCCAAAGCCCGGGCTACCTTTCAACTCTTCGTAGGCTGCCTTTTCAGACGCAGACAGATTTGCTATCAGCTGTGCATCACCCGACATTGCCGCCAACATTACGTTGGTTTTCTGTCCATCGGATAACTGCTCCATCGAAGATGAGACCGCGCCAATGCCGATTAATGCTCCTAACCCTGCGTTGACCACCTGATTGCGGCAGAGTGCGATTTCCGCACAGGCGGCAACACCTGAGCGAGCAATCACCGCAAGGTTATTATTCTCAACCTCATTCTTCCCGCCCTTAGCCCCATCGATCCCCGAGCTTACCTCTCCTCCGACTACGCCACCGGCGATCCCTGAGGCTAACGTTGCCAGCGCAACTACGCCTTGTTTCTCTTCCTCGCTCAGATCTTTGATGTCTTTGCCCGGATAGAGCGCTTCGGCGATGTACTTCGCGCCTGCGGCTGACAGCCCGGCACCGGCCGCGCCCGCTGCGGCATTGCCGCCTTGCATGTCGGCGACGACGGCACCGGCCAGCGCGTGGCTGATGATGCGTTCAGCGCCTTCGGCGGTGTGGGTTTTGATGTATTCAGCCATGTAAGGCGCGGCTGCGCCCGCCACGGCGGAGCCCCAGTCGCCTCCCGTCAGACCTTGTATGGCGGCGGTGATCGCCTGTACGGCTTTCTGTTTATCGCTGCCGGTGCCGTAGTCGTTTAGCGCCGTGTCGTAGGCGCGTCTGGCGATGTCTTCACCAGTTGGCGTTTTCCCTTCAGCTTCCAGCGCGGCTTTCGCGGCGGCGAGATTGTCGGGATTTTTCGCCGCTTCCTGCGCTGCGATTTTCCCTTCGGTGCGCACGATGTCCGCGACCTGCGAGCCGATTTGGGCGATGGCGCGGTTCTCGTCGATCCGTTGCTGCTCTTTGGCAGCATCGAAGATCGGCGCCAGCGTGCTGTGGGCGTTGTCGGTGTCGCGGCTTAACTCAGCGACATCCTGCGTCTGTTTCTCTTTATCGCGGATGACGATCGTGCCGTCCGCGACAGCGGAACCGGTAGTGCTGGCGGCGCTGGCGTCGTTGTTCAGCCCGGCGAGCATGCCGT
>NZ_JYDG01000125.1:0-1764 GCF_003263545.1 Rahnella sp. AN3-3W3 | reverse complement strand
TTTTGTCCGATGGTATGAAAAATATTTTCCCGTTAACATCAATGATCGCCGCATTTTCTACAAAGGCTTGCCCTGCCGGATACAAATAGGCGCTCAGAATACGGCATTCATTCATTGTTAAAGAGTGTCCCGCCTGCATCTGAACAAAAGGATCATAGGGGGGAACCTCCCGCCGTTCTGATATTGTGGTTTGACTGGCAAGATTGGCGCTGGCGATCTCAATATCCGGCCCGCTCATTTTTGAACGGTATTTTTCGCCCCCCTGGTTGCGTTGCCCCTGTAATTCAAAAATAAATGGCTCCGGCAGTTCTTCCCCCGTCACCGTCACATCATTAAACGAGTATGAAGCGTTTGCAAACCAGTGCGCCGCGCCGGTATAAACGCCTTTACCCTGCGTTATGGGCCCCGCAAACCGGTACGGGCCGGACGCTTTCACGCCCACTAATTCATCCTGCGCGAATACCCGCTGGCGCAGATTAGGGATGGTGTTGGCTATCTTGTCGGGGACGCCACGCCACCCGAAACCCTGTATCGGTTCAAGGGATACGGTCTGATCATTCGGGCAAAAGTAGTTATAAACCTTGCCGTAATTATTACGCCGGTGGCGCGGATCCTGATACCACGGCCCGGCCTTTTTAATGCAAATCGTATCGTAAAGCTTTTGGGTATCCGCTTCGCTGTGCAGGCCGTCGCCGCCGTCCTGATACCTTGCGTTTGTGCGCATGAGTGCGCAGAAGTTTTTAAACGTTTTTTCGCGGGCGGCGGTGGTTTGCTGATTACCCGGCAAGCCCATTTCCATGATCCGGTTTTCAAGTGAATAGGGCGAATGATTGAAAATTACGCAGTCAGCGGGATTTAAATCCTTAGATTTAACAATCATATTGGCTAACATGGTGATGATTGTCCCCTGACTGTGGGCGACGATATTGATCGCATCTTCTGCCGTCGTGGGGTTTCGCCTGATTTGCATAATCAGATCGGCCAGCCGGTGCGCGGCAAATGCCTGATAAATCCGGTGCGGATTCTCATAGATGGGGTGTGTGCGGTCCGGCGCGTTGTTCTGGCTCATGGCTTTGGGTATGCCCATCATTGCCCCGTTTGCGCCTGGTCCGAACATATCCGGGATATTGGTTGTGGCGTTGGCAAAGGTGCCGCCGCCTTTGGCAAAGTTTGGGTCTAACACGTTGGCGTAATTATCAATGTTTTTCCTGTCATGTTTTTTAATTATCCATTTGTCATATTCCTGAAAAGCGTCATACGGCAGCGGCGTTTCGGGGCTGCGGTAAGTCTTTTGCATTTGCTTTATATAGTCTTCCTGATCGGCCACATAGGTATCATGATCGACCGGCTTGTAACCCCAGTAAAAAGGAATAACGGGGGACGCCACATCCGATAATACTTCCCGCTGTTTGTTATCGGTGTCGGTACATGTCTGCTGCTTTCCGTCTGCGTCCCTGATTTGGAATTCTTTCTCTGACCATTCGTGACACGTCAGATCATTGCGGCCTAATCGCTGATTCAGCCCCGCGATAATGCCTTTTTCCTGATTCTGATAGGCTTCTCCCACATCGTTAACGCCGTGAACCAAAATCACAATGCAGGGCATGGGGCGCGGAACCGCACATTTAGTCACATACATCGACGGCCCCGCATCCGTGGGTACGCCAATGCAGCCGGTCGCCAGCCAGACCGGCGGGCGCGGTGGTCTCTTTTTTTCTGTGCTGTCTGTCATGATGATTTCCTTATTCTTTTTCGTTGTGAATG